>JAEOTB010000126.1 GCA_016840065.1 Candidatus Hermodarchaeota archaeon
TCTGGTAACCATCTATGGAACAGGACTTGGGGTGGGAGCAATGGCTACGACTACTGCAGGGATATCATAGAATACGGTGGCGGCTTAGCCCTCTCTTGCTACTCAAACTGTACAACTACCACCAGTAGGTCTGACATACTCCTAATCCGGACTGACGCCAACGGTGTTCAACTCTGGAACACCACCTGGGGTGGTGCCCACACCGACCGTGGCTATTCTCTGATAGAAGCGAGTTCAGGTGGACTCGTCATCGCAGGGTACACCAGGAGCTACAGCTCAGGCGATTCCGATGCCTTACTACTACGGTTCTCAAGCGAAGCTCCCCCCTCGCCTTGGGAGATGTTCCCCTGGCTTCCTGTGGTCATCATAATTGTCATCGCAGTTGTGGTGTTGATTCTGGTGGTTTGGTATCTCCGCAGACGAAAATAACATCATACCTTGTTGGAGGCTTCTAGCCTCCTTCCTCTTTTTTCTTCCCTCTCCTAGAAAATGCAGCAAACCAGCTTGTGGTGTAAAAATGCTATTTCCTTAAGACCTAGGAGAACCTGGTCAGAGCTGTTTCTGCTGCACCGCGGACCTTAGCGTCTCGGTCCTTTGTCGCAGCAGCTAGGGCCTCTACAGCGCGGGGATCTCCTATATCTCCGAGTGCTACGACTGCAGCCCACCGTACGGAGGATTCTTTATCGCTTAGGGCATTTATCAGAGATAAAACTGCTCTTTCAGATCCCATTTTACCAAGAGCGATTACGGCGTTCCGTCGGACTTCCATTTCCTCATCATTTAGCAAGGAGAGTAGGGTGTCTATAGCTTTGGGGTCTCTTAATCTTCCAAGATTCTGTGCAGATTTCGTCCGAACCCGCCAATCCTTGCTCGCAGCCCCGTAGATACAAAGTTCCACTGCGGTGTGTCCTGTGATCTTTACTAGAGCCTTGTCGGCCTGGTCTTGTACAAATTGGCTTTCATCAGCTTGTGCCTGGAGCAGGACCTCGACAGCCCTGTCATCTCCCAGTTCACCAAGGGTTTCTGCGGCAAGCTGTCGTACAAACCCCGATTTGTCCCCAATAACAACTAAGCATAATGGTTCGAGGGCTCTGATATCCTTGCTTGCAGCAAGTATTTGCACGGCTCTTCGGCGAGCGCTCAAGTCGTCACTTTCAAGGTCCTGAAAAAGCGATTCCAGTCTTTCCCTTGTCAAAGGCTGGCGACGCTCAGCTTCGTCTTGCAGCGGCTGTCTTCGTTCTCTTTCTTCTTCCTTGTGTTTTTCCAGTTCTTCACGCCGAAATTGAAAGGCCATTAATTTTCATCTCGAACCTGTACTATCTTATGCCCTCGAGTTACCTCTTTCTCCCATCTTATATAACGATTTCTTTGAGGGATAGAAAAACAGGGATGGGGGACGATTTTCCCCACTTACACATCATTAAGGAACGAATATAGGGAAGAAGGATAGATAACTTCAGCTGGGAGGAATTATTTGCCTTTTCCAATAACCCATCTCGCCTTGACCGTGCTGACCTTTGACCTCCTTCGGGATGTTACAAAGAGCGTTCGTATCAGAAACCGCTACCTAGCATTACTTGCCATCTGCGGAGTTGTACCAGATATCGACATTTTTCTGGTACCCTTTCTGGGATGGGATATCCACAAGCTTTGGACACACAACCTGCTAGCACTGGCAGTCTTTGCGGTGTTAATGATTGTCTTGGCCAAACTGGTGGGTAGGATTCGGGAGGGCTACATCCTATTTGGCCTTGGTATCTTTGCCTATGGAGGACACATACTAACTGACTTTATCATGCGCACAGTGCCACTGTTCCATCCCTTTGAATCAACCTACTACGGCTTTGCCCTCCTAGGATCTTCTAAGGATTATCTCCAGTTCTCCACCTTCGATACGACGATAATCGGTTTGTTCTTCCTATACTATTTGATTACGGGTTTCACGACCTTCCGCTACGCCTATAATTTTGCACCAGCCCGCTTCTGGTACCGGAGCGACTTCGAAGATGGAATCTTCGCTCCCATCAGAGGGCATTTAGGATACCTTAGAAAGAAGAAATTGGCTTGGCGACTGAAAGTTCGCTTAATGCCTCCTGCAGAGGGTGGTCCAAGGGCTGGGATTGAGCGAGCTTTGGTTGAGCTCTGGAGTGTCGATGACCCCGAAGAGCTACTTTATTCATCAACTTTCTATGTAGGTATTGGTGAGCTGGCTCATGATGCAGAGCTCTTCATTCGTCTTGTCTCGATAATGCCACAAACCAAATCAAGGAAAGCCGCCATCACACTGGAGCTGCTCCCAGCAAAATTCACTGGGTTAATGGAACTCGTGCAGCGGTTGTCTGGACGTCATTTCTTCGAGTTGTACGCAGGATAATCAGCAAATCCCAATCAAAATTATCTTATAGGGCTGTGGTGATGAGGGTAGAATGGAGTCAACCACATGTCCGATGAAACGATCCTGAAGCTGCCCTCGCCGCGTCATGAGGGGCCTATGTCCCTTGAGGCTGCCATCAAGGCTAGAAAAACAACCAGGGAGCTTTCCTCAAAGAGTCTGTCGCTGTCCCATGTTTCTCAGCTTCTTTGGGCGCTCCAAGGCGTCACCCAAACCGAAGAACCCACAGATGGCAAATCCCTCCATTACCGGACGGCTCCCTCCTCCGGGCGTGCCTTCCCACTAGAGGTCTATACTCTCCTCTCTTCAGGGCTGTATCATTTCAAACCATTCAAACACGAGTTACACCGCCTAAGCGAAGAAGATTTGCGGACATCACTTTCTCAAGCAGCTTATGCAGAGTTCAACCAGGAAGCAATCCAAACCTCGCCCCTAACCATAGTTTTAACGGTGGATAACAAGGCCGCCCTGAAAATGACTCCACTACTAGAAGATGTAATCCGCTATGTCCACTTGGAAGCGGGTCATGCTACACAGAACCTTGCCCTGCAAGTAGCCTCTCTCGGTTTGGGTCTTACCATGATTACAAGCTTCAGGATTGGCATGGTATATCCCGTCCTGAAACTCCCCCTCAAACATAGACCAATCTACTTGCTCCCAATAGGTTATCCCCCAGAAGATTGAAGGACCAATATCGCTCCCTAGAATAGCGGTCAGCTTCCAGCCTGAGAGCTAAAGAGGGTGCTGAACTGCATTAATACCTGTAAATCACCCTCGAACTTGAAATCGCCTTGAACAAAGGCTTGGGCACCATCTATTCGACCCTCACTTATTGCCACCCATGTTTCTGCTGGTCCCTCTAAAAGCAGGGAAGGGTTAGGGACAGAACCTTCTTTTCCTTGACATTTCTGTTCGCGAATTGTGAAGTACCAGTTGAGTGTTTTGGGACCTGAATGAAGTACCAGCTGAATAATGGCGTCCAAGCCCTGGGCTGCTGATGGGTCAAACGCCTGGGGTATCGCCTCCAACATGGAACGTAGCTTCACTAAGGCCTGTTCGTCAACCTCGGATGGTACATCAGTTGTGGTTGAGGGCTGTGGCTCTTCCTCCGCTTGGGGGAGGGTTAGCCACCCCTGTTCCTTCCAATACTTGTAATCTGCTTTGAAGAACTTGCGATACTTGTAGATGAGATCACGGAAGAACGCATGGGCACGACGCTGCTCACCTGTCTCTGGATATTCGTGCTGTTCGCGAATAGCTGTGACCAGCTGACGTCCAAGCCGGCGGGCATATGCGACGACAACATCCTGTTGCTCAAGAAGACCTGGGGCTGCAGCTATACCACAAACCGTTCCCACTGGTGCAACACCAAAGGCGATGAGTACTCCGAGAAGATAGTCGGCAGTGGGAACATCCATGAAACCCGCAGAGACAGCCACTGATAAACCATACTTACCGTGAAAACTAGGTCGATGCCCCAAGGGGAGACATCGATCAAGGAAGACTTTCATCTGACCGGTCACTGTGCCAAGATAGACTGGAGAGGCTAGGATTATACCATCAGCCTCCCGCATTTTATCATGTATTGCCGCTACATCATCTTTCTGGTTGCAAGCACCCTTTGTAAGACAGTTGGCGCAGCCAACACAATACTTGATTTTCTGTTTAGAAAGAACAACCGTTTCGATTTCTACACCCTCTCCTGTGCAGCCAGCAAGCACTTCGGAGAGTACCCCATTGGTTGCCCCTCGAAGGCCATGTGGGGAACCAAGAATCGCGAGAATCTTCATAATCCAGTTCAACTCCAAGAAGAGGACGAACAAGATATCATTGATTATTAGGTTTTCTGCATCCCCGAAGTGAGATGGGTTTCCATTGAGTATTCCTTACGATTTGGAAACCCTGCCAGTCTAGAAATATGTAATATGCGTCAGGAATATATACTAATCAAGTCTTGCTGGATGATAACTTGCAGAATCTCTGGAAGGAACATCATGTCTGACAGGCTTCTAAACCAAAAGGTCCTCATCTATGACCCCCGCAAATGCTCGGGATGCGAATATTGTGCAGTGGTCTGTTCCTTTCACCACTACGGCATAATTGACATCGCAAGGTCTTACGTTCAAGTCTTTCGCGATGAATCAAAGCCTGTCGCTTTCATAAGCGCTATTTGTACCCACTGTGAGCACCCCTTATGCGAAGCCGCGTGTCCCACTGAACCTAAAGCAATCACAAAGGACCCTGAGACCGGGCTCGTACTCCTCGACACCCTAAGATGTGTCGGCTGTAGATCATGTAACTTTGCTTGCCCTATCTCAGTTCCCCATTACGACGAGGACCGAGGAACCAGTAGTAAATGCGACTTCTGCGGTGGAGACCCCTTATGCGCTAAGTACTGCAGCACAGGTGCAATCCGGGTCGTCACAAGAAAGGAGGCAAAGCAGTTCATGGAGGAGATAACCCAATGAGTGATGATGAAGTTCGACTCTACCCCTGGAGAAAAGCCGTAAAGACCCTTCCTGACTCGGTGAAAATCCAAATCGTCAATCTAATCAAAATGGGTCACGTTCCACAACTTTCAGGATCCCGAGAGGATGCACGGGAAAAACTTGGAATAGACCGGGCTCCTCCCACAGCCTACAAGGACAAATCCGCGTTACTTGAAATTCAGCAACTAATCAAGGAGTCAGGTCTTGATGAGAAGATAGCGTGGAACTGGAGGAAAGGAAAACCAGACTACTAAAGAGGTTTACCAAATGGCAAAGAGTTACGCTTTATTCCTTGGATGCTTCATTCCAGCAGTCCAGCCCTTCGCAGAGGTTTCACTTCGGAAGATCGCTCCCAAACTGCGAATCAAACTCGATGATATACAGGGTGCCACATGTTGCCCGGTTCCCGAAATAATCCGCTTATCTGATTACCCTGCCTGGTGTTCAATCGCGGCAAGAAACCTCTCCTTGGCTGAAGACATGAACAAGGATACCATGGTGGTCTGCACAGGTTGCTGGGAAACCCTGACAGAAGCCCATGAAGCCCTTCTCCACGACCCAGAACTTCTTGCAGAAGTGAACTCTAAACTCTCAGTCGTGGACA
>JAEOTB010000085.1 GCA_016840065.1 Candidatus Hermodarchaeota archaeon
GTCTGAGCCATAGGGAAACTTCACCTTTGTCACATGATCACACTCACATAATGTAATCTTACAATGGATAGCAACCTTTGTCTTCGACTAAAAAGAATTCTGTTATACTCAAATCCTATTGGTTGGGATGATACTTATTGTTCTTTTGTGGAAAAACTTTCACATATAATAGAGCTAAGGAGGAATATCGAAATAAGAAATACGATAAAGAAGACGCCTCCAGGGAGAATCAGGATTAATGTGACAAATCCTAGGTATCTTATACTGCCAATGACCTTTGCGAGTACGTCACTTTCTGGGACTAGATAAGGATCTATAGTAGGGTTATTGTCGCCTTTTGTAGTGAACTGGAGCTCTCCACCTGAATAGCCAATGTTAACAATTCTGTGTACTACTGGTACATCACTCATTGAACTCTGAAAAATTATTATGTCTCCGACTTCTAAACTTTCTGGGTTGACGCCTCTCACAATGACAAGGTCACCGCGGTAGAGGGTGGGTTCCATCGATTCTGATTCTACTGCAAGCAATGGTGTTGTTGTTCCTAGGTAGAGCTGGAGTCCAATGGAGGAACCGAACACCAATATTAGTCCTACAACGAAAAACGCGACAGTCTCGGTTAATTCGCGTTTTCTACTCTTTCCATTGCCCATATTGGAACCTCAAATCAACTTTTCGTTTGTCAAGGTATAGAATCGGTTTAAATATTGTTCTTTAAAGGGTATTTACACGCAACAATTTTTAATGCGATTACTTTACTAAAGTTGAGTGGTATCAGTCATGCACCATATACTGAAAATTCTCCGAGAAACAACTGATGAAGCCGTACACCGAACTTTTCTTCGATACGGGAAGGGCGACTACGACGGTCCTGCAGCTGAAATATCAGTCACCAAAGCAGGGAAAGTAAAGGTAAAATCAAATTACCAATTCCAAGATTTCTTTGCGTCAGTATTACTCAAAGTAATTCCAGTTGAAAATCTTACAGTCTCTGGTCTTATCTTGGGGTATGAACCTTTAGATGATGCTGTTGCTTCTATAGGTATTAACGTAGCTCCCTTTACAAGAAAGAAAAGAACAAAACTCTATCAAACTTCATTATCCGGTACCTACGCAAGGAATCACCTTATCTCCCTCTTTGAGCAGATAGGTGAGATTGCTTTTCTCTTTTGTACTATTTCAGCGGAAGGCGGATGGCTCCATAAAGCGAAAACAAAACTTCCCTCTGCCCAAAAGGAAGCTCCACTGAAGGAACAACTGAAGTTCAGCCGCACTACAACACCAGCAGGTACAAACTTCTTAGAGGAACTGTTACCACTGTTAGTTCCTGATTTTAAAGAATATCTTCCCGACACTTTCTCTTCTCTAAGACTCGTCAACACGTACCTCATTGACGATCTAGTTTTTCCTGAAGATCGCGAACAATTTTCTTCAGCAGAGCTTCGCCTTAAAACCAAACGCAAAGGCCGGCTCCACCGTACACTCATTGTAGACGAAAAGGATTATCAAAGGGAGCACTCTTTTATTGCCTAACAAGCACAACAACCAAAAATGATAAAACTGGTTAGACTCTCCCTCAGAGAAAGGTGATAAAAATGCAGTGGGCTCCGTTCCTTCCCTATTACCCCGTTTATGGTCTGCTATTCCTTCTTTTCGCAGCACTCATTGGGATATGGCTTGTCTTTCACGTTGAGAAGTCACGCCAGCTTTCCTTGATTAAACTGGTTTTAGCCATTATTCTCATTGCTCTATCTAGTGGTGTAGGGCTTCATCTAATCCTAGTAGCTGCTGGCGCGTAAGTCTCAAATAGCGTTGACGTGTTTCCACTCGGATAGTATTAGATAATATCCGTCTCTAATTTAGGAGAGGTTATCTACAATTACTTACTTCAGGGTCTAGAAGAGGGAAATCTTCCCATCAAGAATCAGGTCCTTCAGTGTGCATACATCAGCGACTTCAGCATCCACGATGGATGCAACACTATCACGCACCGAGTTCCAGGACGCCCCGTCTGCCATTACTAATTCAGCTGAGGCAACGAGTGGCTGATCTAATGGGTGGCCAATACGGCTGAGGATTTTCACGTAGGCTTCCGACACTCCAGCTTCCTCTTTTACGATACGTTCAGCAGCTCGCTGGGCTAATACATTGTAAAGTTTGCCGCTGTGATTGACTGGATTCTTACCAGCAGTAGCTTCTAGGCTCATTGGTCTACATGGAGTGATAAGGCCGTTTCCACGGTTACCGCGACCAACTCCAGCGTCGTCACCCATCTCTGCAGATGTTCCTGTGATTGTAAGAAATACTCCCGCGGCTCCCATTTTGGGACGATCTGCGGTGTTTACCTCTGCCGTTATCTCGCGGCTCGTAAGTTTCACAGCTTGTTCAATCACCGCATTTCGGATGTCTGTAATAACGCCAGCGTAATGGTCTATATCATGAGTATACTTTGCTACAATGGCAGCAGCTACAGTTAACTCAATCGTGTTATCAGTGCGGAGGCCCATAACTTTGATATCTTCGCCAACTTCAGGATGTTTTCGTTTGAACTTATCTGAGTTGAGTAGTTTTTCAGTTTGGTAAACTATGTGTTCAGTTTCGGAGAGGGGCGCAAAGCCCACGCCAAAACTAGTGTCATTAGCTCGGGGGATTGTTTCACCTGTGCCATCAAAGACACTAGTTAGGTCCGCAGAACCGGATTTAATACGATAGTCCATTAAAACATGCTGCAGCGGATCTAGGTTTCTTAGTACATCTTTCAATGTATGCTTGATGGAGTCAACCGCGATTTTACCGTAAGGGACATATGTTATCGTGCCATCTTTATTCAGAACTTCTGTTGTAGCTCGTCCAACAACACAGATGTAGATTGGTTCAAGCATTTCGCCGCCGCCAAACTCGACTCGGGCTCGCCCTCCTGCAAGAGAACCCTTGTCAACATTCATATGAAGGATGCGGCCAAACTGGCTCCTATAGTAACGGCAAAGGTTGCGGCTAGTTTCTTCAACTATTGCGTCTAGTAGAGTATCAGGATGACCGACACCTTTCCTTTCAACAATTTCTAATGGTTGTTTTTCAATTGGTGGCACTTGAGCCTTTTCAACTTGAATATTCCTTGGCATATTCGTCATCTCGAGTGAATCGACGTTTCTCGCTTGTTCTCTTTTTTAAGAATTCCTGCTTAACTATCTGAAAAATTACTCAGACGTATATTTTCTGCTCTTTTCGAAGTTTTCTATCCCTAGAATTGAAGGTGAACTTCTTATTTGAGCTCAAAGAACTCTTTTATAAAGTCTCAATGTGTTGTCAATCGTAGCAACATTTAAGCTTCAAATCTGCCATTCTACTAGATGCCAAACCTGTTATTGCTGACTAGGATAACCAATGTGAACTAGTGTGGAGTGACTAGGGCTTGAGTCGATTTTCTGAGGAAGAAGAAATTCGCGCCGCAGCTCGGCGTATCGCTGCCGAGTTCGAAGCTACTTATGGTACTCTTGAAGAGAAAGTAAATCGAGTACCTGACGAAGCAGCGGCGGTGATTGCTGAAAAATGCGGTGTTCATCTGGAAATAGCCCGAGTAGCTTATCGTATTCTTTTAGACGGTACAATTTCTGAAGCTGAACATTGTTGTTCAGCTCTTGTGAAAGAATTTACACGTCGAGCAGAGCGGGGAAACCCAGTCCCAGAAATTGAATCCTACATCAGAGCGGTTGCAATTAAGGAAGGGATTTGGATTGAGTATCTCTACAAACAATTGCGTAAAGAATTGCATGCAGAAAACAAAGATTTAGAAAATCGGTACCTTGCAGTCAGAGATGAAGTTGAACCCGCAAGTGAGCACATTATTTCTGTAATAAGGCAGCGCCGAAAGATTGGTGAAATATATTTCAAATCTCTGATTTCACGCTGGCTAAATGAACATGAGGATTCAACGGTTGCTGATGCATTACTTGCAATTATTGGTGGATTAAGGCGGCTCCCTGTCGAATCGATAAGAAGTGTTACGGATGGAGTGCGTACCTCATTACTGATAAAGTTCCGGCGTTACGAGAAATTTCTCCTTAGATCTGCTGAGTCCCGAATAATAGGACAATATATCGAAAATCTCCGTCTAGTTATCAATGAAGTTCAGAAACCGTTGGAACAAGCTTCTGAATTGACCGCAGAGGAAATTCTCATTGAAGCGATGCCCCCACCGCAAGCATCAATCAGCGATACGGTTTCTCCATCAATTGGATTCGTCCACTCCGCCTTTCCTGCTCAGCCTAGAGTAGGGCCCCCTTTGAGGTCACCACTTGATTTTCTTGAACGTGATGTATGGCTAGCTGCCATGCAAGACCCCTATATCCGAGCTAAGTTTCTCCAAGGCACTATCAAGTCTGTGATTGAGGCACTACTCGAAAAGGGGACACCACTAGAAAGAATAGGCACAACTATACTTTTTGATCTTGACCAAAGGTTTACTTGGAAACGATCAAAGAGGACTGAAATTCGGAGAGAGTTAGCCGAAATCCTAGAAATAGCTGGTGAAGGTTATCATAAGCAAGTGGAGAACTATATCTTGGAGAATATTTTGGCGAAGATTCCCCAACTTCGTACAAGCTCAGAACAGGTAGAGGTTTGATTCAATATGAGCGAGCAAAACCCTCCTTTACTTTGGGTCTTGGATTTCGTTGCACCAAACTTCCAAGTACTCGGTCAAAAGTCAACCCTTACAGGTGATTTGCTAATAGCTTCCCGTCAACTTTGGAATATTCTTCAGGGGGAAGAAGTGCTATCTATATTTATCGGACCAGGAGCCGTAAAGGGACGTGTTTTCATAAAGGGGCATCAAGTCGATGTCGAGTTTCTTGTTGGTGCAGCAACCTTTAACCCAACTGAAATGCGGCCAGGAGAGCCAGTTCCTTTACTAGACATACTCTATCCAGAGGTTCTAGATCCCTTTGAGAGGACAACATCAGAGCAAGTACAAAAGATACTCAGAACGCTTGTTGTAAGAAAGGGCTCCGTCGCTGATCCTAAACGAATTATCACTCAAGTCTCAGGGAGTGAATTACCTCGAACCCTCGTTGCTGAAGAATACATGGTAACTCAGAAAATCTCATTCATCTCAGGAATGAATAAAGCTCGTTTTTTGTTAGGAGGTCAGAAAAATAGGCTCTATGCTCCCTTCAAGGAGGCGTTACAACGTGGCAGCTTCAATAACCCATCAAAGATATGGACTTTCCGAATAGATAAGAAGAGTTTCGAGCCCTTCAAACCCTTGCCTTTTAATGATTGGGTCGTCATTGAAATGCAATCTGATCTTACCGGGGTGACTGGTGGGGCTAGTCACCTCATCGAGGAAGAATATACAAATGTACTAAAATATCTAACTGGGAACCAAGAGTTCTTCACCTTCTAGTCGTTCCATCTCAATGATGATTTCTTGATGCGATATAGCCAGCATCAATACCATAAGTACATTCAAACCGCTCAAAATGTTCTGGATGCTTTGAACTCCGTGTAATATCAACTTCCTTGCCTAGTATACGGGTTTTCTATAGCTGCAGCAGTCCGTTCAGCATTATCAGCTAAATCATAGCGTTCTAATGTTTCGGCAATACGCTTAATGCCGCTCAACAAATGCACCTGATTGTCAAGAAAGCTGAAGATATCCCCTGGATAAACAAACAACTCGTATTCCTTGAGAAATCTTGAATTTATCTGAGAAGGCGTCAAACCGCGATAACGTAGTTCCAAAACCTCAAGCGAAACATTCCATTGGCCGTGATTGCAGAACGGACTTTCTCTGCATCGGCAGTTGAAAAACCGGTGTGTCCATTTTGAAACGAGTTGAAGTATCCAACGAGGAAGGCTCTTGAGACGCCTTCCACGTCTAGTGCTCATTAAATCTAACACTGGTCCTGAGAAGAGACGTGTGGCAAATCGAGTTCGAAAGACGCGTTCAATTTCACTTTGTAGTTTTGGGGAAAGATAGACATTTCTAATCGGCTCTAGTCTCACTGAAAGTAGGTCTGCTGTGTCATGTTCGAATTCTTGGATTGCAGCGACATGGGACGCTGAGAAATAGGACACAGCAGCAGCACGTCCAAGTTCTGTCGGTGAGAGTCTGTCACCTACTTGAGTTGCTAGTGAATGCTGCTTCAGGAAACTGAGGGCTTCCTTAAAGGAAACTGTGGTCGAGAGGAGGCGGGAATATGCTTGGTTAAGTTCTCTATGTGAAATCGAGTCGAAACAGGAAAGAGTTGCTAAAAGCTGATCCACGGATTGCTCGAAAGGCGCCTCAGGTCTCACGTCTTCGATTGGATTGTTTAACAAATCTAAAGCGACTTCTTCTTCACTTTTTGGCGACTCACCAAAATACCGTCGCCCTATCTCAGCTAATAATATCGCCTTGCCGCTATCATGCTTGCCTAGACGTCCTGCTCGTCCTAACATCTGAGTAAACTCACCAACACTCAGCGTTTTTGTCCCCATCATCAGGCTTGAAAAAATCACTGTGCTAGCTGGAAAATCGACCCCTGCAGCTAGGGCCGCTGTGGTGACAACAGCTGCTATTTCTCCGGCTGCGAAGGATTGCTCGATTTTGTGACGTTGAACATAAGTCATCCCAGCATGATAGGCTTGGGCAGATATTCTCAGCTTCTTGAGTTCCTTAGCAATTGTATGGCAATTACGTCGTGAATTTGTAAAAACAATAGTTTGTCCACTAAAACCATATGAACTCTTATTCCGAAATTCAGATTTGGTGACATCTGCAATCATTCGAAGTTTATCCAACTCGGTTAATACCAGAATTAGATGTCTTTGTAATGGAACTGGGCGTCCGCGCAATATTACTGGATGTAATCCTAATTCTTGAGCTAATTCCCTTGGATTCCCAACAGTTGCAGATAGTGCAACTACTTGGGCTTTAGGAAAAAGTGTGCGAAGGCGGGTAATTAAGCCATCTAACTCTGCACCCCGATCAGGGTCGGCAATCATCTGAATTTCGTCAATAACAACAACGCCAATATCCTTTGCGTGCTTCCACTTTCCGGTTCTTAGTAGGAAGTCGAATCCCTCATACGATGCTGCGATAATGTCAGCGTCGGCAACATCATCATCAACGATAATCAGTGACTCCTCGCCTGCCTCTATAGAACTCATTCCAACACGAATCGCAACATGTAATCCTAAGGAACTATATTTCTCACGATATTCATGATATTTCTGATTGGCAAGAGCAACAAGTGGAGAGAGATAGATGTACGTTTTACCCTGTAGTGCTGATGTTATCCCTGCCAGCTCACCAACAAGCGATTTTCCACTAGTGGTATCAGAAACAGCGAGAATGGATTTTCCCTCTAGTAACCCTGCTTCTATCGCTTTCCCTTGTATTGGTAACAATGTTTTGATTCCATGTTTTTCTAGTACCTGTTTGAATTCAGATGGAATTGGGAGTGATTTAATTGTCTGACGTTGCTGATCTTCCTCCGTAGCCTGTACTTGATCATAAAGTGTCATTGCAGGGTTCTTGCTAGGACGAAACTTTGAAGAGAGAAACCAAACTGTTTTGTCAACAGACTTTAGGCGTTCCAGCATCACATCAAGGTTGGCTCTAGCCTGCTTTGAGATGCGAGCTTCCATGGATCGTAAGCGGATTGTAAGTTCACGTGACGCACAGGATTTACATGTAGAGCTTCCACCAACAGAAAACACCTGTTGCCGCCGAAGCATGGTCAATCGACCTTCAGCAGCACAAGATTGACAAGTGCGCACGATGGTTAAATCTCCAACATTAAAATCACGTAACATCGACTTAAGTTCAGCAAGGAAGGGTAACTGTGGTTGGCGAGGAACTACGATATGTTCTGCTTTACGTATCCACTTGATGAAAGTGTACGGATCTACTGGGGATGTTCGGTTCCCTACAATCATCCAAAGCCTCTCAGGGCGGAGTCTACCTTTCACCATGTGAAATCGTACTCGCGCTCGACGTAAGGGTGAGCTTGGACGGTTAGGGCGGAAAATAAAGCACAGAGCTTCAAGATCCTTCTCTTTCTCTGAGAATATCGCCAATGTAAAGGGTGGTTTTATTGGACGCAAATGAAGTCACAATTACCAAAGTTTAGCTCAGAAGAAGTAGGTAATTATATTAGTGTTATCTAATGAATATCTCTGGGTGTGCTGTGAATGGCCACAATTCGAATATATCCAGGTGTTCTTTCCCGAATACTAGCACGATCAAAACAGGTCGGAAGAGTCGAGATTGGAGGATTTCTTGTCGGTCAAGTTGTTGGGAATCAGGTTCTCGTTAAAGGCGCTTCCTTTCCAAGACAGTCTGGAACAGCAACTCATGTTACAATAAATGATGCTGATATGGCCAGGCTAGCCGATGAGCTGCACAAGCAAGGGGATGGCAATGTAATTATTGGCTGGTGGCATACCCACCCAGGGATGGGCGCGCACTTCATGTCTGGGACTGATATTGCTACTCAGCAGCGTTACCAAGCAATATTCCCCAAAGCCATAGCAATGATAGTTGACCCACAGAAGTTCACTAGGTCTCTAGACATTGATGACCTTGACTTACACGTTTTTCGTGTTGTGAAGGACAAACCGAAAGACTATCGATATTCACTGGTCCATGAACCGAAAGAGGTCATACCTGATTTAACCAAACTCCTGCTACGTTTGGATGCTACCCAGTACTTAGTACTTGAAGAATCATGGTTTGAGCGTATGCTTCGAGAACTCATTGGGGAAAGTATAACAACTTCAGAGTTTACCGAAAGATTTAGCCAATTCCTCGAGCTTGCTGTTATGTTTAGCGTAATCAGTATAATGCTGCTACTGGTTATACTTTCTATTTTCTCACTAGCCAGTTGATGCCTAGTACACTATCTATTCTGGGTCATCAAACCCTAA
>JAEOTB010000086.1 GCA_016840065.1 Candidatus Hermodarchaeota archaeon
ACTGAACATAAGCAAGTACATCTCAGATGGGTTCAAAGTATTGATACTTCCAGACAATGCTGATGAAACTAATCATACATCGCTTAATCTCTTACTGGCTGATCATGGCATCCAACTAGGTGAGCTAGTGGTTGCTTCGAACACCACTGACCTCCTTTCAACATCACCATTTACTCATGGAATCAATATGGTCACTACAGGTGATGGGACGACCCTCCAGTTAGCGGGCTCAGTAGAAGCCTTTGCATGGGTCAACGGCACTCCAGTAGGGGCATATCAACAAACAGATAATAGGGAACTCTTTGTTTTCGGGTGTTCAGACGCCTTCGCTAATGGTTATCTTCATCAATTCGACAACCAAGAATTTGCGAATAATACCATCCATCATCTCTTCAGGAAGACTGTAGAGCTTACAATATCTCCCACAGGCGGAAATGGAACAGTCTTTACTCTTGATCAGCATGCAGCCTTCATTGTGGATGCTAAAAACGCAACAGGTCATGGTGTTGAAGGACTAGAGATGTACTGCATCTACACGTTAGCGAATGAATCTGAGGTTTTCTTTGTGATCTTTGAGGTACAGGATGGCCGTTACGGTACTTTCCTCTTCTCAAACTGGACTGGTGGAGTGGCAGGAAATTTCACTATAGTCGTGTTCACAATGCCTTGCAACTACAGTAGCACTCTTGCCTTCCTTCGCTTCGAATATAAAGTAGCACCAGAGGAACCACCACCCCAACCTGAACCAGACTATATCTTGTTCATGGCCATTCAGATAGTAGTTGCGTGCGTTATCTTCACTGTAATATTGTTGGGTTATGTCACTCGTCAATTTCGCAGGCGTCGTAGAATGCGCACGCCATCTCTAGACGAACAGGTGATTCGACGTATTGATAACGCTCTGAACACCACACACGCTATGATTCGTGAGCTTGAGTGGATTTTGACAAGTCATCGGCTAGATAGATTGGATAAACTTCGGTTTATCGATGACGAGATGTCTTCACGCCTAAACCGTATGTTGCACACTCTTCGGGAACTAGCAAAAGAGGCTGGAGTTGAAGCTTAAGGGGGGGAATAATGTGTCTTCAGAAAGTGTCTCTGAATCATCAACAGGAAAGCCTTCTAAGGTAATCGAATTCGACAAAGCTTGGGTAAGAATCGGTCGAACAGTTATTCTCAGAGACATCTCGTTTTATATGCGTGAGGGAGAAATACTTGGAGTTATTGGAGCTTCGGGTTCTGGAAAAACAACAGCATTGCGTGTGATGACAGCTCAGTTGAAGCCCTTTAAAGGAACAGCCCACATTGCAGGTTTTGATGTACGTAAAGAAGCAACGGAAATCCACTATGCAACTGGTTATGTGCCCCAACACGAAAATCAAAGCCTATATTTTCCCTTTTCAGCCCTTGAGAACGCGGTATTCTTTGGCAAAATGTACGGGTTATCTACTTCTGAGATTAAACATCGAGCAAGCACTCTTCTAAGCCTTCTAGGATTTGATGATGAGTTAATGAACAAGCCTGTACGGGTGCTAAGCGGCGGGGAAAGAAAGCGAGTATCTATCTGTGTAGGTCTTGTGCATCAGCCACCCATACTTCTACTAGATGAGCCAAGCACAGGACTCGACGCCCATCTTCGACACGAACTCCTTAACTATCTACGAGAACTGAATATCCGCTTCGGCACCTCCATGGTATTAGTAAGTCATGATCTTGAAGTGGTTGAGTATTGTTCTCGAGCAGTGATATTTGAAAAGGGTCGTGTATCACTGATGGGACATCCTCATGAACTGATTCGCTCCCTCACTGGAGGTGGAGAGGCAATTCAAGTCACATTCGATCGCCTTACTAGAGATACTGCGCGTAAAGTCGGTGAAATCTCCATAGTGAAACGGACGATTAGATCGGGGCGGGGTAGCCTGAAGTTATTTGTTGACGATCCGCGACAGAGCATTCCGAGTCTACTTCGTGCACTCCAGCAGCAGAACCTTATCCCCCAAGAGGTCAGTGTAGTTGATGCTAATTTTTATGATTTCTTCAGAACAAAAAGCTGGAAAGAAGAGCAGCAGTGAAGTCCATGGGCCTCTTTGTCGCAGAGTTTAAAGGAAGATACGAGACTAAAATAGTATAGCATAAGCCTTCTCACAAGCTCTAAAAGGAGAGTGAAGGAATTGGCAGACCCTTTCTATGAATTTAAAATCATCTTGGTGGGTGACCCAGCAGTCGGAAAGACCAGTCTTATACTACGATTTGTTGAGGACCGCTTTGACAAGGAGTACAAGGCTAGTATAGGCGTAGACATCATGTCAAAGACTATAAACATCGAGGACAAAGTTGCAAGGCTAGTAATTTGGGATATCGCCAGTCAGGAGAAGTTCAAGCGTTTCCGGTCAAGCTTTTATCAGCAGGCTAATGGAATATTGGTGGTTTTCGATTTAACACGCCAGGAAACCCTAGAGGGTGTAGATGATTGGGTTCAAGAGGTTAGAGAGCACACAGATTCCATTGAAATGGTGCTGATAGGGAACAAGAGTGATCTCATTACCCAACGCCAAGTCACTCCAGATGTTGTACATAAGTGGGTTGAACGCCATGCTTGTCCCTATATCGAGACAAGTGCTTTAACGGGAGTAGCAGTTGAGGTAGCCTTTCAGAAGCTAACAAGCGCAATTGCCGCAAAAGCGTGAAGTGAGCGTTGGGTTCACAAGAACCGAGGCTCCTCAGTTTGGCAACATTTCATAAAAGGAAGAAATTTGGATGCAGAATAACACATTAAGAGGTAAACCAATTTAGAGGAAAACATCAAGTGGACTGAGTGTGAAATTACAATGACGCGAGATCCCTATGACTTTGCTGCATGGACCTCCTTCATCCCGGAGTCTGAAATTCGACGTCTTCTAAAGTATAATGTTCCATACTACTTTGGTGGCGGAAAACCAGGTGCGCTCCCAGTCGAGATATTTGCTAAAATACTAATCGATCTTGGGCAAGAGCAGTTAGACCAAATCCGGAAGGGAAACGAGGCGCGAGTCATTGACGACCTAAACTACGGTCCAACGGGCGGAAAACCCTTCTTTAGAAAAACCCTTGCTGAGAGGTTAATGAAGTATGACCACATCACTCTTGATAAAGACAATCCAGAGGATGATATCACAATTACCACAGGTTCTCAGCAGGCATTGTATGCTATTCTGGATACTTGTATTGACAAGGATGATGTAATCCTCACAACAAGTCCAGCTTATCTCGGCTTTCTGACACCAGCAGTAAAGCTAGGTGCTCGTATAGTGACTGTGCCTACCGACTTGCAGGGTGCAATTCCTGAACATTTCGAAGCTGCCATCAAAATCTGTGAAAAGGAGCTTGGTCGGAAACCTGAGATGATGTATCTGGTTCCTGACTCGGATAATCCCAAGGGTACAACGATGCCGAAGCAGCGCCGTGAGGCTATCTTTGACCTCGCTATGGAACACAACATGATTATAGTCGAGGATGGTGCTTACCGAGAAATCCAGTTTCGGCAGCCGACAGAAAAACCCATCAAAGCACTAGATGAAGATAACAAGTACGTTGCTTATCTCCGTACCACCAGTAAGGAAGCAGCTGTGCTTCGTATAGGCTACTCTGTTTTTCCACCAAAAATGAGAGAACAAATCTGTAAGGACAAAGGGTACCTAGATCTGTGTAGCCCCACACTCCTACAGCGAATACTCGATATCTATTACAGGAAATACATAGACAAAGCACTCCCCAAAGGACTAAAAATTTACAAGCGCCGATACGAAACAATGGCGAAGGCTATTGATGAAACCTTTCCGGCAGGCAAACGCACAGATCCCACCGGGGGCTTCTTCATATGGTGGGAGTCTGACGATTCCACATTTGACACCAAACAATTCTTGGAACAGACCGCTCTTCCCAACGATATCATCTATGTGCCTGGAATCGCTTTTTATCCACTAAGGGGCTTCACTTACCGCACCGACGAGAACATGCTAGTTGATGTCGAGAGACCAACGAACACGATGCGCATTAGCTACTCCTTCACCTCATCAGACATCATTGAGAAAGGAGTACGACGCTTAGGAAAACTGCTGACAGAGAAACTTAGCTGAGAAAACTCGTAAATACAAATTGACGAGTGAATTCCTTCGATATACTGGTCTAGCGTCGCCTCCACTGCAGCAGGAGTATCGCAAGAGAAGCCAAGGCAAGGTAGGCTACAAACAGTGCCGATACTCCAATAGTCATTGCCTGCACAAAGAGTATAATGTTTTCTAGGGAGAAGAGCCAAGGTCCAAACCGCATCCAAAGAAGCAATCCACCATAGAAAGCATAGACTGGCCAGGCTACTATTCCTCCAATCAG
>JAEOTB010000087.1 GCA_016840065.1 Candidatus Hermodarchaeota archaeon
GAGAACAATGTTGGTAGGTCTTCTGAGTTCTGGGAGTATTTCCTCCCCCGTCTCAACAAACACACCGGAAAGACCTTCAAGGACATCTCAGTCGAGCAGATGGTCCAAGCAGTCAACAACGTGGAACGTTCCAAGATACGCGTAGAAGCCGACGAACTCACCTATCTTCTCCACATTATTATCAGATTTGAGATAGAATACGACCTCTTTACAGAGAAAATCGCTTTCCCCGACCTCCCCAGTATCTGGAATGATAAATACGACAAATACCTTGGCCTTGAAATCGAGAACGACAGCGAAGGAGTCATGCAGGATACTCACTGGGCTATTGCCTACTTTGGGTACTTCCCCTCGTATTCACTAGGGAACATCTATTCCGGTCAGTTCTTGGAAGTGTTAGAAAAGGATCTGCCTGACTGGAAGACCCAAGTTAAGGGTGGCGATTTCGGACCCACAAGGCAGTGGCTGCTTGAGAAAGTACACAAGATGGGTGACCTCTATGACCCGGAGGACTTGGTCCGCCAAGTGTGTGGTGAAGGACTGAATGCCCAACCCTTTGTGAACTATCTTGAATCCAAGTATAAGCAGGTCTTCAATCTCTAGCAAATACTACTAGGATCCTATCAACCATCGGCTAGACCTATGGTTGATAAGCTAGGACACTACGAACGAAGTGTGACTTCAGCCGAAGGTCTTCAGCTGTGTTCTTCTATCTTCGCAATCGAACCTCGCCATCCCGAAACTGGAGGCGCTTCCGGCAGAGGGGGCAGACCTGTTTAACCTTTACCCATTCGCTCAGGCAAGCATAGTGGCAAATCGCGCTACAACAGGGAGTTTTTTGGATTCGTTGTCCTGCCCGGTGCCGCAGATTACAGACTCCACAGAAACCCTCAGGAACTGTTTCTTCCCTGGTGACGACTGGTTGGATAGTTTCTGTATCAGCGTCTAGTTGGATATTGAACCAGAAGCAGAGCTGATGAGCGGCAGCCAGTACTCGTTCAGCGTCATCTTGTTTCACCGGTGGAGAGCCAGGTTTGATGCCGCTCCGAATCCGATGGATTTCCTCAATAGTTGCCGCAGTTTGGTTTCCGCGGGGAAATTGAGGTGTGAGCCGACGAATAATCTCCTTCACAGATAGAGAGACCGGTGGATCACCGAAGCTGATAGTGTAGAGTTTATTGAGGAGAGCATCTGTAGCCGTCCAAGAATGCTTCACTACCGTACGCCAGCGCTTCGCCTTGAATGACTTTTGTGCTGACTGCATAGACTTGACGATTTGCTGATCGAAGTGTTGGAACATGCTACGACGTTCTGACCTAGAAATTCGTCTGGTACGGCGTGCAGGTCGCCTTGCTGGTTTTCTTTCCCTTCTTGGTTGAACCCGATGCATATCAACTGACGACTGATCTAGAAATGCAGCTATAATCACTAGAATTCCAATCCCAAATCCTGTTATCAAACCGACAATTCCAGCAACCAGAAGCCCACGAAAGTGGGATGTTGAATTACCTCTCCTTGCTAGGCAGTAAATACCAAGTACCAAATCAATTATTCCAAAAATCATGTAAACCGTCGAAACCAATATGATTGGAAAGATGATTGTAAAGAGAAAGACACCAAACCAAGGGTCCGACAAAAGGATCAGGAGAGGAACAATTCCTACTAGCCCCATAATACCAGAAACGAGTCCCGCCACAAAAGCGATGATAAATAGTATCCCAGCCACAAGTAGCAGGATCCCTGCAGTATCTTCTTTGCTCAATTTCTCTTTTCCTCCATTTCTATAGCTTTACACCTGCATTCTGTTCTCTGCTAGCTGGGATACTCTCCTACTTGACTTCCTTTTGATAATCTCTTCAACGCCACTCTCTAGCAAATTCGGTCACGAAGATAACGAATGACTCCGCCATGAACGCTATGCCAGTAAAGAATAATCCGAGGGCTATGTCGTGTTCAATCGGTTCATACATAAGCATGATTTTTATCGCGACGAAGATTTCTGAACGTGTTATTATACTACCATTTATTGGGTTTTCTGTTGCTATTGATACGTTGATCCAGAAGCGGGTTATCGATGGAAGCTGAATTTCCTCAAAGCTGCCACCGTGTCCTATGTAAATGGTTTCAGTAGCTTCTGTCTCATTTCGGAATTCAATTTCTAAATGCGTTCCAGCGGGGGTGGAACGGAGACCTGCGGCATCCTCGATCTCAATCTCAATTTGGACGAGTTCATGATAGAGTTCCAAGAAGGAAGGAATGTTCGTAGTATTGTGTCCATTTGCATTAATTGAAGCTATGATGGTCACTTCATTAGGAGGAAGAGCCCAATTTCCGAAACTGTCCGACCTCGAAGCCAGATTCGTTGGCGATAGGGTGGAATCGAATTGCTGGTTGGCGGATAAGCTACCGACAGCTGAAGTATTCATCCACAGCCATCCAGGAATAATCATGCAGATTCCTAGTATTAGCGTGAGTAGGGAAACCAATTGTACTTTTTTCATTTTTTCTCACCTTAATCTAGGCTAGAATGTGCCTCTACCTGAGGGGTTTAGACTTATTTTTCTTTAGCTTGTTAGGGGTGATGGAAAAAGGCAAGGAATTAATTAGAGTGGGAGAGACCGTATGCCTAATGAAGCAAGTTACCACGTACGCTGATTCCTCACATCCGGTCGGTCCTTTTCCTGTGAGTCGAGTGTCAGCTGAGAAAGACATCCGAGGTGCTATTGATAAGGCGGTCGGTTTGTTGGGTGATTTCGGTAGTTTCATCAAGCGAGGTGATACGGTCACCATTAAGCCGAATCTGAACACTGCTGACCCATATCCTGCTTCAAGTGATCCCCTTTTCATTAAGGCCCTTGGAGAAGCGATTCTAGAGGCGGGGGCATCGAAGCTTAAGATAATGGATAGTTCGACCATACGTACATCAACCAGGAAGGTTGCTGAAAAGATCGGATTAACTCCAGTAGCAGAAGATCTAGGCGCTGAGCTGATTTACCTTGATGAGCACCCTTGGGTTGGACAGAGGCTGCCGGGGGTATATATGACCTCCTGCGATATTGGCGAGCCAGTTATGAGTATGGGAAAGCTGGTGCTTGCGCCATGTCTTAAGACTCATCGGCTTGCCCGGTTCACTGGGGCGATGAAGCTTCTTGTTGGGATGATGAAACCTTCCCACAGGGTACGGAAGCTCCATCTTCGAAAGCTGCAGCAGAAGGTTACAGATCTTGCTTCCTACTTTCAGCCAGCGCTAGTTGTTATGGATGCACGTGAGGTCTTTGTAACAGGAGGTCCAACAAACGGGCAACGAGAACACCCCGGAGTCATCATGGCAAGCCCAGATATGGTAGCAATTGACGCTGTAGGCGTCGAGATCTTACAAGGTTACAAGGCAAAGAACAAGCTCAATCTTCCCGTATGGGAGATGCCACAGTTTGAACATGCATCTAAATTACGGCTAGGAGCGAGATCTGCAGACGATGTTATATTGGTTGAAGCCTAGCTTGAGACTTGCACGATATTGTCGTAGAAGCCCGAACGTATCTTGTTAATAACTACAAAGGAGCGGGTACGTTCAACGTATGGCAGAGCACGTATCTTCTCGACAATCTCTTCAAAGCAGCCCATATCACGGCACACGATTCGGATGAACAGGTCAAACTCCCCAGTGATGGTGAAGATGTCCACGATTTCGTCAATGCCTTGGAGTGCCTTAGCAACCTCAGAGCCAGGCTTGTTCCCGACATTCAACCCTAAAATCACTGTAATGGGATATCCTAGCCGATTATAGTCGAGGCTTACAGTGAATCGGTCGATGACCTTGTGCTCAACGAGTCGATCAATACGGTGACGTACTGCGGATTCAGAGAGGCCTAAACGGCGTGCCAGCCCAGCAACAGACTGCCGTGCGTCACGAACTAGGTATCGTAGAATCCGCCTGTCATTTCCATCTATTCGCAAATCGGTCATTTTCCGTCCATTCCGAAACACTTTTCAGGTAACTTCTGGGTGCGCAAATTCCCTTAGCTGAGGGGAGGAATTTGAAGGTTTCTGCTAGAATCAATGGTTTGTAGACACGGAATCTTTCAAAGAATCCGTTGATTTTGCTGGTATCTACGCTGCCTAAGGTATAATTGGTGCACCTTATGACAAAGAATTACCTTGTCTATGTAAATGGTGAGTTTGTCTCTAGCCAAGAGGCTTCGGTTTCTGTTTTCGACCACGGCCTTTTGTACGGCGATGGTATATTCGAAGGTATTCGTGTATACGAAGGCGTAGTGTTCCAGCTTGAGGCACACCTTAATCGGCTATACTTGGATGCTAAGGCAATCCATTTGTCAATACCTCTGTCAAAGGATGCCTTAGAGGAAGCAGTACTTGAGACACTTCGACAGAACAAACTAGTGAATGCCTACATCCGGCTGGTCGTCACTCGGGGGAAGGGTGACCTTGGCCTTGACCCACGAAAATGTCCTCACCCAACAGTCATTATCATTACAATGCCAGTGGATTCCTTGCATGGAGCTGAAGCCAAAGAGCGGGGGCTCCATGCAATCATTGCAACTACGCGTCGTCAATCAGTAGACTCGGCAAGCCACGAGCTGAAATCGTTGAATTATCTTAACAGCATCCTTGGTAAGCTAGAAGCTAACATGCGGGGTGCTGACGATGCTATCATGCTAGATTCCCGGGGCTTTGTTTCAGAAGCTACAGGGACAACCTTGTTTGCAGTAAGGAATGGACAGCTTCATACACCACCACTACACGCTAGCATACTCGATGGTATCACTCGGCGCTTCATCATCTCAATAGCTCGAGATTTAGGATACACTGTTACTGAAGGAGATCTTACTGTCTTTCAACTACGTAATGCCGATGAGATATTTTTCTGCGGCACTCTAGGTGAAATAGTTCCGGTCGTTAGTGTAGACGGTCAACCAGTCGGACTAGGCAAACCGGGACCCGTCACACTTCGCCTAATGGAAGAATACACCCAACGGGTGAAGAACCCTCAATTCGGTACTCCAATCAAAGAGGGTGCGAATCCAACACCTTTGACTATGTAGAGGAGTTGATTCTGTGGAAATGCGTGGTTTGTTAGCTAATCCATCAGTTCGACTAGCTTTACTAGCTGTGCTAACTGCCCTCACTGCAGTCCTGACTATGCTCATTGTGATTCCAATAGTAGCAACTGAGGGCTACATCAACCTTGGAGATGTGGGAGTCTTCCTAGCTGGACTACTGCTAGGTCCAGTTGGAGGTATTGCTGGTGGGATCGGATCTGCACTGGCAGATTGGGCGCTGGGCTACATGACCTATGTCCCGATTACCTTCGTGGTCAAAGGTCTTGAAGGTGCGGTGACTGGCACAGTCTTCTATGCGCTCAAGCCCCATTGGAGAACAGTACCCAGACTCCTCCTTGCTCTGATATTGGGTTCTATTGTGATGGTGTCGGGATACTACCTCGCAGAGAGTTTGATGTACGGGGCAGCAGCTGCTGCTTTGGAAATTCCTGGAAACATTTTCCAGGTTGCCTTTGGTAGCATCATGAGCACTATAGTCTATTTTGCTGTGGACAAGATGCTCCAACAATATCAGATAGAACCACGGATGGTCAAGGACAGCTAGTCAGAAAGTCGAGTAAGTCTCAACTGGGGAGAGGGTTCCTTTTTTCTGACCCTGGTATGCTACTATTTATTTCACTGCTCCTTGGGACGGAAAGTCTTTTAAACTGACCAATCGCCGCTGAAG
The DNA here is from genome assembly GCA_016840065.1 of Candidatus Hermodarchaeota archaeon. Taxonomy (GTDB): domain Archaea; phylum Asgardarchaeota; class Hermodarchaeia; order Hermodarchaeales; family Hermodarchaeaceae; genus YT-063. The sequence goes on from JAEOTB010000087.1 coordinate 5,749, forward strand.
TTCTGGAGGCGTTTTACCGCTTTGTCTACTCTGGGCCTGCGACGATGGGAGAAGCTTCTCTTCCAATTAATGGTGAGTCTTCTAGCCGTTGGCATACTGCAGGTCTTATTGGTAGCCCTTCTTTCTCCGACAGGGATTCTTCCTCCAAGCTTTATTGGACTTTCAGTCCCAACTGTGCTAGTGCTCCTCCTCAGCACCCTGGGAATCACTGTCCTGGCCCTTGTAGTAGTTCGTAGTTTTTCCAAAAGAGAGTCTGTGGCGAAACAGGATAAGGAAGGCTATGCAGAGATGATTCCGGTAAAGGTCACACCTGAATGTGTTGTGCTCTCATCCAATCAAGGCTTCAGCGCTCTAGGATTCGTCAGCATACCCCACGAATGGAATGAGTCGCTGGGTAGAAAAGTGCTCCAAACCATCTCTCAGTTAGAGATTCCTATCATCCTCGTTTTGGCAAGGACCCTCGATGGAAACATACACACTCATCTTATGCTTCGCAGTTCTGCTAGGGGAGCAGAATTGGCTATTCAAGACACAATGACCGCCTGCCAGGTTCTCCAACAAGCCTTGGTTAGTCAAGGGGTCGAGGCAGAAAGGGTGAAAGACGAGTTGGGAGTGGAGCAACTTTACTGGACCTGTGTGCTGGGGAAGGGCTTCCACGAGGAAGTTCTGCTTCGCGGCGAAGAAAACCTAGTCATCGCTCAGGTGGGGGGAAGAGGAGAACGACTTCTTGTGGCAGTTGATCTGCTGCACAGCACCCTACCAACGACTGATCAAGAGCGCCGACCATCTGGACTGCTGTCTCTTCTTCAACAGCCTCGCCCTCTTTTCCTAGCGGTAGCTCTGAAACCTGTAGCCCCAGGGACGGTCGCAAAACAGTTACAGGCAAGGGTAATGGATGCACCAGAGTTAAGCTTGCTAGTCGAAACAGTGGGTGAAGCCGCAGCAATCCAGATTCTCAGTGATGAAAGGGCACCAACCATTGTAGAGCTTTCCACGCTCCTAGCTGGGAGAAAGGAGGGGCTATGGCAATGCAATGTTCATCTCGTCTGCAAATTGACTGATACACCAATTCTGACCGAGGCTATCGGTCTGCCAGCTAACCTTCTAGAACCAAAGGGGTTCGCAGCAACAGCAACCGCAAAATCTCACCAATCAGGACTCCTATTACCAACTAGTACGATATTCCAGATACTAGGAATTCAAACTAGACCTCAGACACACGAAGAAGGAACAGGAGAGCCTGCTGAAGGAGGATAATAAGAGTGGGACTAATGTTTTCACTGATAAAGATGGCAGCCAAAGTCGGAGTTGTGGTGTTTGGTACATACTTCCTCCAAATGGTTAGCCTAATCATCCTTAGTTTCGTACCATTGCCTCCAGAAATTATAGGGCTAGCATTGCTAGTAGCTACACCCTGCTACGCGCTAGCTCTTCTCATACCTGTCTTTGGTGGAAACATACGCGGAATGAAATGGCCAATAATCATAGGCCTAGGATTCATATCCCTCACCCTCATCGCAGGGATTTCATTGTTAATCCTATCTCTGGTAGTGGTTAACCCTATTCTTCAGGTATTAGTGGTTGGCGACCTCCTCATCGCCTTCATAGCACTGTTGTTCCTGAATCGCCAATGGCTAAGGAATCTTGACCTTGTAGATCGTCACCTCCTTGTAGCCGCAGTTGAAATTCATCCAGAGCCTTCCTCCACCACCCGACCAAAAGTTACAGGCCCGAGCATGCACAGATTTCAGAGAGTTCTGGTCAACCTAGCCACTACAAGGATACCTGTTGGTCTTCGATTCCAGTTCCTTCCTGGCGGACATACTCGATTATTCCTCTTCACCGTTGCTGAATCCAAAGAGCTTCTTCTGCATCGTCAGAAAAGACTCCATCAGTTTCTTGCGGTCCATTTACCCAATGTCACTCTTAGCCCCTGTCAGCTCCCTCCCCATCCTCTCCCCTCATCAACACCAGCCGCTGTTGCCTACCTGTCAGGCCCCCCGAGTAACAAAGTAGATTTCATTACTTTCCTTCAGAAAACATTGCGCTCCCGGAAATTCTCTTCCCAGAAGGACCTCACAGCACCAGCCTTCATCTTCCAGGTGTTTACTGCGCCAAAGAGGCTAGAGAGACTTGATTTCTGGGTTGCTCGCCGCCGCTTAGAAGGGCGCGTCCAGAAAGCGCAGCGTTTACTTGCCGCTGCGACACTTCTCTCCAAGGGCATCCCACCACCCCCTAACCTTGCTGAGAAGCTAACCGATCCCAAGGCTCTGGCACAGGCCCACCTTGTCCTCCACCAATTTCGCCGCTTAACTGCACCTCTCCTCCTCCAATCACAAACTGCACTAGTCTGTTGGCACCCTGCGGGTCAAGAAGCAGCTCACAATACCGTTGAAGCCCTAGCTAATCGTCTTGTCAGCGAACTACAACCAATGACCCCAACCGCCCCTATTTCAAGCCACTTACCACGCTTTAAGAACCGACAAATCCAGAGGCTGCTCCGTTGTGCACCCACGGGCCCAATCACCTTCCTTCTCCCAGAAGAAGCTGCTACCTACTTTGGAACCCATAGCCAGTGAGTATTTTCTGGGGCAGAGAAAAAGAGAAAGAGCGAGGGCAACAATACCCTCACTAAAGCCATAGAATTGACGTAAAATGTCAAAAGAGTTGATCACGGAGGTGGAACAGGTAATCTACCACGCCAGCCGCAGCGAGGGCATCTGAAAGGTGCAAACCATCCTCGTCGCCAGCGTCTTTTCCGGGGAGGGCCAATTCGCTTCATAGGAGCTCCGCAATGTGGGCAGGGCCTAGGCATCATATCACCTCGATTTGGGTGTACTACTCCATCTGTGATTAGATTTTAAAATGTTTGGGAGTATTAGGCTAGTCGAGTAAGCTAATTTTCTGTTGTTTTTGATTTCACAGGTTTTTGTCGTGGAGCCTGCGCTTTACACTAGTCTTTTTCCATTATCTTTGCAAACTGGTACACTTCATTGAAAGTGTTATAGAAGGGAACGGGTGCCACACGGATAACATCAGGTTCCCGCCAGTCGCAGTAGACACCAGCTTCTTTGAGTTGTTCGTAGAGCCCCTTGCCCTCGTAATGAGTTCTGATAGATATCTGACATCCTCGCTGATTAGGGTCACGGGGAGTTATAATGGTGAATCGGTCACTTTTGGTCTGGTTGATTAGAAATTCAAGGTAGCCTGTCATTAGTTCAGACTTTGCCCTTAATTTTGTCATACCAACCTCCTCAAAGAAGGCTAAGGAGGCTTCCAATGGTGCCAGTGTTAAGGGAGAGGCACAGCTAATCTGCCAGCCTCCAGCTCCAGGTGTAGGATCGAAATCTGGTTGCATAAGGAAACGCGTTTCCAGGCGGTTGCCCCACCAACCTTCAAAACGGGGAATGTCAGTTAGGCTTCCATGGTTCTCGTGAACAAAACAGCCTCCAGGACCTGCTGGTCCCCCATTCAAATATTTGTATGTGCACCAAACAGCAAAGTCTACCTGCCAATCATGTAATTTCAATGGTATGTTTCCTGCTGCGTGGGCGAGGTCATATCCAACAACACAACCTTTCCTGTGACCTGCTTTTGTAATGCGTCCCATCTCGAAAGCCTGCCCAGAGTAGTAGTTAATTCCTCCAAGCCAGATTAACGCAATGGTATCGCCCTTCCTTTCGATTATTGTCTCGATATCCTCTGTGCGGATTGAAGTCTCATCAGGTCGGGTCTTTAATTCGATTAAGGCATCTTCTGGATCAATACCATGAAATCGCATCTGGGATTTGAGCGCGTATTGATCGCTGGGGAAGGTTTTCTCTTCGATTAGAACTTTGTACCGCTGCTTTATTGGTCTGTAGAACGAGATGAACATCAGATGCATGTTGACGCTTAGCGAGTTCATCAGTATGACCTCGGAGGGCTTTGCTCCCATAATTGGTGCCATGCGTTCACTCAGCGTCTCAGAGTATTGTGTCCAAGGTTTTTCGCCGGTGGAGAATGCTTCGACGCCCCAACGCTCCCACTCCAACATAACCTCTTCAAGCCGTTCCCTTGCTGTTCTAGGCTGCAGACCCAGAGAATTACCTAGAAAGTAGATGGCTGGTTCCCCTGAGGATTTGCGGGGAATCAGGAACTGGTCCCTGTATCCTGCTAATGAATCGTTTTCATCCATGGAGTCAGCAAAGGCCTGACCAACTTCGAACTTTGGCAATCTATTCACACCTAGAGGACAGCATCACTAGCTTTGTCGAGAAACGTGGCTTCTCTTTTATTTCTTTGTCACACTACAGACGGGATCGTCTCATTCCATAACCTGAAATATAGCCCACAAGGAAACAGAGCGCAAGCGCCAATTCATAGTAGAGGAAAGGCAAGTTTGGGTCAATCACTGCTAGAGAGATGGCAAAGAGAACCAAGAACACGGGGTTGTAAACGGCGGCTATGTGTCCATAGGTTTCTTCAAGGTCTCTGAGGTTCTGCACGATTGTGTAGGCTAGGTTCAAGATTAAAGTGGTGATAAGAATCCAATAAACGATATTTGGTATTGGGATGATGGTGTAGAGTATGAGGTCCAGACCACCCACTCCAGGAACGGCGCTGACGGGAAGAAGGAACACTTGAATCGCGTAATAAATCACTGACCCCAATGTGATTGCTAGAATGATGTAGGCGAAAATCCCACCCTTCTTTGCTTTTTGAAAGCCTTCGATTCCGGTACTTATGGCATTGAGATAAGCGGTGATGAAGATTACGAAGAAGAGAACAAGCCCCTGAGTAAAGGGTAAGGCAGTGAGTGAACTGAAGAGAAGCAGTGCAAGGATTCCCATTGCAATTCGTTGATTCTTATCAAGGGGGGATTCCTGGATGCCAGAGGCTAGATATACGGAATAAGCAAACCAAGGGGCGAAGAGAAAGACACAGGTAAGCCCTAGATAGTAGAAGACTGGTCCTTGATTGGCAAGTTCTGTGAAAAAGGTGTAGCTGAATAATGGATCATATGCGGAGTGAAACATACTCCCGATGTCTAGTAGGAAGAGAAAGAATGCTAGAATGTAACATGCAAAGATGGCGATAGTGTACGCGAGAAATTTTGAACCAAATTTAACCATGCGTTTCACAGCCTACTAAGGTTAAGGACTAATAGGTAGTCCTTCTTTAAATCCTTTAAATCAAGCCAGCTTTTGTACTAGAAAGAGATTGGCTCCTATAATCAGGGCTGCTTTTCTTCAGGGGGTGGTGCCCAGAGGCTCTCCCAAATCCGTTTGAGGTTCCTCCCAATGCTTTCAGGTGCCTGTTTCAAGAACTCCTCAAGCGTATCACAAGTGTAATTCGCACAGTGTGCACATGTCTTGACGCCTTTTTCGCTGGCACAAGCACGAACTTTACAGACTGCGCAGAACTTGAAGTGCACCCCGTCCTTTGATTTGCACCCATCGCAGTTGATGTCTGAAGGGGATACTGGAAATTCTGGGTTTGACCATTTTTCAGCAGTTTCTTCTCGAACTGCATCGTCGTCAGTTTGTTTTGCCATGTAGGCTGGGCATTCAGTGCATTCAATTCCACAATAGGCACATGTTTCCCATTTCATAATACTCTACATTGATTTACTACCAGATATAAGCTAGTCGATTTAGGGCTCCTCTTTGTGGGTGAAGAAGCAGCCGCAGGTGACTGTCTGACCCACTCCAGGTATCTGTCGTAGCTTGTTCACAACTAGCTCACCTATTTCCTGTAGGGAAGCTCCTCGAGCCTTTAGGATGAGGTCCCATTGTCCAGCCACGACATGGACTTCCGCTACATTTTCTAGTCGTGCGATTGCGCGAGCCACATCCTGTTGTGACACATTGTTAGTGGGATTGTAGGTGAGTAGTATGAAGGCTGTGACTGGTAGTCCGATTTTCTCATAGTTGGGGATAGCTACTGTCCGCTGGATTATTCCCGTTTCTCGCATTCGACTGATTCGGTGCTGGACTGTGGAGCGGGGTATACCGAGTTTTTGGGCCAGTCTCTGCACTGGTGTGTTTGCGTCCTGTTGTAAGGCTTTTAGAATCCGTTGATCCTTCTCGTCAAGCATGTTGGTAAAATACCAATTATCAGATAAAAATCTTGTTGATTGTCGGTTTTTTACCAATGCCGTTAGCAGAAAGCTTATTACAATGGGCGACTATTAGCATACATGGGTGCGCCAAAATGCAAGAACCCTCTCCTTCCACAAAGAGCATACAGCAATCCTCCCCTCCAGACATGGTTACCGGAATCCGCTACCGGTACCGCTCCATCCGAACTCCTCGCGCTCGCGCTATCTTGCGAATACAGCACGAGGCGGCTAGAGCCATCCGACAGTTCCTAGATGAAGCCGGTTTCGTCGAGCTATTGGCACCTATCATAGGGCCAGTCACCGACCCCGGCATTCGAGGAGCAGCGGCGGTTCCAATCAAGTTCAATGGTGAAGTTTTCACTCTTATGACTTCCATGATCTTGTACAAGCAGATGGTCATGGCGACTCTACCCCGCATCTACAGCTTCTCCCCATGTGTTCGCCTTGAGCCCACTGCTAGTCGTGGAACCGGGAGACATCTAGCTGAATTCTATCAGGTAGATCTCGAAGTTGCCCGTGCTTCTTGTGAACAAGTGATGGACGTTGGAGACGCTTTATTGGTTCAGGTCCTTCAGGCAGTGCGCAAGGAGTGTGAACCTCAACTGGAATTGCTGGGGCGCACCCTCCCCCTTTTTTCTGGCAGCTTCCCCCGCGTTACATTCGCTGAAGTTGTCGAGATGCTACGTGACGAGGGGATTGTACTGGACTCTAGAAGAGAGCTTCCTTGGAAGGCGGAACAAATCCTCTCACAACGCTTCGAAACCCCCTTCTGGATTACCGAATACCCCACGGGTTCACGGGGCTTCTATTACCTCACGGACCCAGAACGGCCCAGCCTCCTCCGTTCCTTTGACTTCATACTTCCTGAAGGCTATGGTGAAATTGCCAGCGGAGGTGAGCGAGAACACACCCTGAAAGGAGTAATTGGAAAAATGCATCGAACCAGAGAAAAACCAGCCAAGTACAAGTGGTACATTGATATGCTTCGAGAGGGAATTCCTCCATCGGCGGGTTTTGGTATTGGCCTAGAACGTCTCACCCGTTACCTCTGTGGGGTTCCCCACATATGGGAATGTTCTCCTTTCCCGAAGGTACCTGGAGTTATATGACCCCTAAGATAGGGGAACGGTTATTATTGTCTTGAGTTCTATTATTTGCTAACAGGTGTCTATTGATGGATGAGCAGCAAGAGGCGATTATCGCGAAGGTGAAACAGCACAAGATTGATTTTATCGACCTGATGTTCTCAGATCTCTACGGGCATTCAAAGAGTGTCACGATTTCCCCCCGAGAGCTTCCTGATTCCCTTGAGGTGGGCAAATGGTTCGATGGGTCTTCAATTGAAGGATTCACGAGGATCCATGAGAGCGATATGTTGCTCATACCTGATCCTTCAACCTTCATCGAGTTGCCTTGGCTACGTGATGGTCGCAAGGCAGCACGTATAATATGTGACATCTTTGAGCCAGGAAGAATACTCTTTGAAGGCGCACCACGTTCCGTGCTTCGGCGGGTATTGAAGCGTGCAGAGGAGCAGGGATGGATCTATAATACTGGTCCTGAACTTGAGTTCTTCCTGTTTGGTTCCAAGGATAATCCCTCTTTTAGTGACCGAGCAGGTTACTTCGATTTCTCACCCCAAGATTTCGCTACTGAAATCCGTGCTGTTATCGCCTCGGCCCTAGAAGGATTGGGGGTTAGAGTTGAAATGTCGCATCATGAATGTGCTCCCAGCCAACATGAAATTGATATTGAATATGGTCCAGCGCTGAGAAGTGCTGATAATATCTTGGTTTCAAAACAGGCAATCAAGACCGTTGCCAGTAGTAAGGATTTGCATGCGACATTCATGCCAAAGCCAAAGTTTGGTATCGCCGGGAGTGGTATGCATGTTCACCAGTCTTTCTTCAACAAGGATGGTGTCAATCTTTTCCATGATAAGGAAGACAATTACCACCTCTCAGAGATAGCCTACCAGTTCATGGCGGGTCAGCTCAAATACGTTAGGGAAATGGCGGCAATCCTAAACCCCACCATTAACAGCTACAAGCGTTTGGTTCGGGGTTTTGAGGCACCAGTTTATGTCTGTTGGGCGCAGCGCAATCGCTCAGCACTAATTCGGGTACCTAGGTATAGTAAGGGGCGAGAAAAAGCTACAAGATTAGAACTACGGTGTCCCGATCCATCCTGTAACCCATATCTTGCCTTTGCAGTGATGCTGGCTGCTGGTTTACAAGGAATCACGGAGAAGCTGAAACCACCAAAACCTGTTGAAGAAGATGTGTACGAGTTTGATGACAGCAAACTTGCTCGATTCTATATCAAGACGCTACCCTCAGACTTGGGTGAAGCCTTAGGAGAATTTGAGAAGAGTAAATTCATGAAGGAAACGTTGGGTAGCCATGTTTTCACTAAATACCTTGAATTGAAAAAGGCAGAGTGGAAAACCTTCCAGCGAAGTATAACCGACTGGGAGCTCGAACGCTATATGGACTTGTAGCTTCATTCAGACCTCTATCACTTAAGAAAAATCTTCTAGGTTATTGTCTCTAGGATGGATACGAGCTTGTGGTATTTAGGCTCTTCTAGAATCATTGTTTTAACCCTGCTTTCAAGAGACAGTTCAACGGCCTGACGGAGCTGCTGAGTGGCTTCATCATCTTTACCTAACTCGATGAGCGCCCAGGCAAAATTAACAAAGACAGTGGGCGGAGCTTCAGGCATGGCTGCCGCTCGGGAGTAACACTCCTCGCCTTCTTTCCAGCGCTCTAGAAGGAGGTA
>JAEOTB010000127.1 GCA_016840065.1 Candidatus Hermodarchaeota archaeon
CATCGCGACGGCAATCGGCCTGCAGAACATGCCAGAAGGGCTTGCCGTTGCGCTACCCTTAGTCGGCGAAGGAACACATCGACTAAAAGCACTGGGCATTGCCACATTAACCGGATTAGTTGAACCGGTGGGAGGCTTGTTAGGCGCCTCGGTCGTCGCCATATTCCAACCGCTCTTACCTTGGAGCTTAGCCTTTGCCGCGGGAGCGATGCTTCTGGTAGTCGTCGGAGACATCATCCCAGAAAGCCAAAAAAACGGATTTGCCCGACACGCCGTTCTCGCCTTGATCCTAGGATTCGTCATCATGATGTTTCTCGATTCAGCTCTCGCCTAGAACAACACCTAGATACACGAACCCGTAATACAGATAGCCATCTTACATATCGAAACCGGTTTTGCCCGAACCCTACTGGTCCAACGCTACTTTTAGTTCCTTATGATCCTGGGCATACTCTTTGAGCGGGATACCCTACACTCAAGGCCTTTCCCGAGTCGAAAAATACAGCTTCGATTATGCTTGAAGACCCACTTTTCTTTTGTGGCCTTTCAGGTGTTTGTGCGGGTTGGAGTTTGATGTTTTATTTAGTAGAAAGCCTTAAAAGCTACTCAGTATAATCGTTAGTATCATTATACTGAGTATAATAATGATAACGATGGTAATGAATAATGTCAAATGATGAAATGTCAGAAACACGGGAACCACATCCACTAAAGAGGCGACCGAGGCACCACCATCACAGACGTTCGCACAATGGAGTGCGGATTATTGTGAAAGGGTACATGCGCCCGGATGGCTCTTCATATCATGTGGTCATTCCAAAACAGATTCGCGAAATGATGCAGCTTAAAGGTGGCGAATACTTCCTAATGGCTGCGAGCCCTCACAGGGATTCGATTCGCCTCAAGAAGGTCGAGTTCTCCAACGAAGAAGAAGACACTTGAAAACACACAGGTAAGTGTTTGTCAGAGTCCAACCATTACTTCAAGTACTAGGAAAAACTCTGATCACTCTGACAACCCTCCCATTTTTTCTCGCTGTATAGTATTTTAACAGATTTCCAAAATGATTAGTTAAACAACCTCAATAAAAATAAGGTCTGTTTTTTTGTGTATTGAATATGAAGAATAGATTTCACCTCAACAGGCTTCTTTTTATTGTTTTCCTCCTTGTTTCACTATTACCACTCGCTGCAGTGTTACGTCAATCGACCGAAAAAGCAAGTGGAGTGCACTGCGAGAACGCCATGATGCAATCAGATGAAAGAATTATGGATTTCAAAGTGCCTGATTCCTGTACGATTTTTACCGTTGCTATTGGTGATACCGTGTACTATGGTAATAACGAAGATTCTGGTGTGGATGGTACTTACATGTGGGTGATGCCATCTCAATTACTAACCACTCCACAAGGAGACGTTACCACCCATGGGGCTATAGGTTTTGGGTATAAATACAACAATCACCCTACCGATGGATACGTCCAAGGGGGTATGAACGACCAAGGCCTTTGTGCTGATGGCAATGGACTACCCACAGTATCCCTAAACCCCCATCCTGAGCTAGAAACTCCTTATATTGAGCCATTGACTCAAGTTCTCTTTGAATGTAGCACAGTCGATGATGTCATTACATGGTTCCAAACGCACAATTGCGGTACGGTATGGGGCTGTCAACTCCACTTTGCCGATGCATCCGGAGACGCTGTTGTGGTGAGTGTTGGCACAGACGGAGAATTCTCTTTCACTCAGAAAAGTGCCCCTTCCCACTATCTGGTGTCAACAAACTTCAATCTCGCCGATTATACAAACGGCGCTTACCCATGCTCCCGTTACACAACTGTATGTGATATGCTTGATGATATTACTTCAGAGGGAGCTCTTACTGTCGAGGTGTGTCGCGATATCCTTGATGCCGTTCATGCTGAAGGCGAATACGGCACAAAATACAGTAACATCTTCGATCCCGTCAATCGGAGAATCTACCTCTACCAACTCTACGATTTCACACAAATGGTGACCCTAGTCCTTGACACCGAGCTTGCCCTAGTCCACCCTGGCGGCATTGATGTAATCGAGGAAAACGGAATGTATTACCGAGAGATCAGGATATCAGCGCTTTTCGAGTTACCTCCAGGACTCCTGAGCAATCCCCTCTTCATCCTCGCTGCTGGCGTTAGCATCACCGGTATTACCATCGCCGCACTCGGTTACTACATACTCCGAGTCCGACGACCCCGCACACGCTCTCAAACCTAGCAAATACAAAATCTGTAGAGCACACGAACCGCCTAACATATCAAATAACTAAAAAGCCTCAAGTAAGAAGAGCGCACGAGTGAACGCCGCAGTAACACACCTTATATATCGAAGCCTGTTTTGCCCGAACCCCACTGGTCCAAGGCTACCTTGAGTTCCTTGTGGTCTTGGGCGTGCTCTTTCAGTGGGGCACCCTTCACGGCTGCATCATGACTTTACGGAAAGCACGGGCACCTGCTGGTAGACCTTTATAATCAATTGGATAGACGTGAATCCATCGATGGTGTTCTGTAGGGCGGGGAGAGGGACTCCCGTTGCGTTGTGGGAAGATTAGAGCCACGGAAAGAGGAGCCGCAGAAGTGCTGTGTAGAAGTTTCCCCCGAGAGGTCGGATGAAGTAAGGATAATAGTGGAAATAGGGGCGGAGTATCCAAGCAAGCTGGGTGCCCACGAATATTAGGACGACGCACCCGATGAGAATGGGGAGAGAGGATGCTCTGAACCCTTCGTCGCGGCGTCTGACGATTCGAGTACCACAGCTTGGGCAGAAGGACTGCCCCTCCCTGGTATCTTGGCCACAGGAAGGACATTTGTTGACTTGAGCGTCTTGGGGACCGGGTTGGGACTGGAGCCGATAGAATTTGAAGAATCCTTGGAGAAAATAGACGAGGGCGCCGATTCCTGCAAGCCCAAAGACCGCTACATTGAGTAACACTATGAACACATAATCCATCGTAGTAAAGAGAAAGAAGAGGGAGACAGGCATAAAAGCGAGCAGGATGGTGGCCATGATGGTGAAGCCGGCAAGGAGAATGGTGAGCAGCTGCCGTAGGGCTAGGGTGCCCCCTAGCAGGCTGTCGAGCACATAGAAGGTGGGGAGACAGATATAGAGGGTGAGGAAGAGCAGCAGGGGAATCTTGAAGGCTGAGAAGAGGATTTGGAGGCCCCCCGAATAGAGGCCCATGGTCGCGCCATAAATCGCGGTGAACAGGAGCACCGCGACCTGTAGATCGATGAAGTATTGGTTGAGGTTGCGTTTATCATGGACATCGGCGAACATCTGGTTTCGCTTCTTTAGCACCAACTCTACCGTGGAAAGAAAGCGAGTGACTCCCATACTAGTAGAATGAGCACTGACAGTACATAAATATTACCCATATTACGTATAAACTAGTTAAAACGTATAAAAGATAAAGAATCCTTGGATGAAAAACAGCCCAAGCGAACACATCATCCTAAAGCCTCCAAACCCTCCCAACTTAACATCACGCGACAAGTCGATAAAAACCTCTAGAAGAGGAAGCATCAGAGAGGACTAACAAAAGATAGAAGGTTTCAAGGTCATGAAAACCTTGAAAGTAGACCTTTCACACAGTTCTGTAGGAGATGACCTGCTGTATCAGGTTGTTACATATCAAAGCCTGTCTTACCTGTTCCCCAATTTTCAAGTGCTATTTTGAGTTCATGATGGTCCTGAGCGTATTCCTTCACGGGGATACCCTTGACACAGGCATCGATGGCTTGGCGAAACGCTCGTGCACCTGCAGGAGGTCCACCATGCTCTGTTGGAAATGCATGGATACCCCCACCGGCCCCAATCATGATGTCCATACCAAGATCCTCTACTACCATAGAAACATGACCCGGCGTAATCCCACCACTCGGCATTCTACTAGTCTCAAAAACAGAGATAAAACACCAAGTAGTATCCTAGTGTATGACAGCTGATAGGAGATACAAAGAATCAGTAAAATTACTTGAGAGTATTGATAGAGAGCTACGTAGCGAATTTGATAGAATAAAACCAACGAGCGCCCATTCTGCAATTAAAGGAGCGGAATATCAAGAATCTGTAAGGGATTTTCTTGAGAAATATCTTGGGGGCAGATTAGAATTTCATACTAACGCAAGACTTGTTGATAGTGAATTACAAGCATTCGAAAAGATGTCTACTAAGGAGAATGATTTTGATGTGGTAGGGATTTTCAGAAACGCGATTCCTAAGGTTCTGATTAAAGGAAAGCAAATAACAACTATTCCCTTTGACGCAGTCGCATTGGTAGTAGAAGTCAAACAAACGTTGGATGCTTCAAGCCTCAGAGATGGGTTGAAAAAGCTTCAAACTCTGAATTATATGAAACCCAGCAAAGATCGATTTCTGAGTATTGTCTCTAGGTTCGAATATACTTTTGATGAACGACCATTACGATGGTTGTTCGCATTCGAAAGAAACCTCAAATCTGAAACAATGGATAAGGTCCTGAGGGAATTTCCAAAGGATACAGTAGACTTCATTACAATCCTTGAAAACAATGAGATAATCGGAAGAACTACACTGCCTATTTATGAGAAATGGAAAGAACACATATCACCATTTAGTGGAACTATCGAAAAATCTGTCTTGTTAGCGATACTCGTTTATTTAGTTTTGAGTCTTCCCTATCCAAGTAGCGTGAGTTGTATAGAAACTTTTCTTAATCTAGGTCGACTCGCATCTTCCTAAAACTAATATCTAATAGTACTAAGCGAGAAAGGATGTTCCTAGATACCAAGAGCATTCTTTCCCTTCCTCCCGCAACCTTGCAGCCACCTTCTCAACTAAGGAGGAAAGCCGTTTAAGGCCCTCTACAAGCTGACCTCTTTTTCGCTGGTCATCCGGTGGAGCTAGCAGTGCCCAACGGATTGCATCTTCTGTCCTCCTCGTGATCGCAAGCCACTGCACGGTAACCCGGCCAGATTTCTCATACAGATTGATGATTGTCGGGCGTTTGGCGATTTTAATGCCAAGACCTCGACAAACGCTGACCTCGCCTTCTACAAGATGGCAGGGATAATCATGCACGCACTGTTTCAGCCTCTTTGCTGTAGCAACCACCTCTGGGTCTTTTGAGTGGGTGAGCCGCTTCAGTTCGGCCCAAGACAGTTTCCGAGTCTGTACTTGTTTATCAGGATCTCCGTAGTGTTCAATTGTAGTTGTACCAAAGTGATGGAGAAATTTCTTTTCCACTGCCGAAATTAATGGCTTGAACTTGTAGCTCTTCGCCTTCACTCCTGCATCAAGAGCCAATGAACGACCCCATGACAGTTGTATTCGATTCTTTTCAGGGATAACGGTGACACATCCTTCCTCGGGAATAAGTTGGGCTAGATAAGCACATTGCACCTCGCGACTACCTTGGAGGATGTAGCTTGGGAGTTCGGGGTTAAGGATGGTCTTGTCGCCAACGGGCATCCCCCACTTTTCCAAGAGGCGTCCCACGACGACAGGAAAGCTGAATATTGTGTTATCGTTACCGCGTTTGATTATCCGGATTTGGATTTCACCTAGCTTGGAGAAGGTTTCCATTACCTGTTTCCGTCGTTCCGAATCTCGCTCATTATAGGTAGGATGACGGCTAGGTGGGAGATGTCCGTCACTGAGCATAGCACCCATAACCTTAGTACGAAAAGGTTCCAAAGATGGAAACTTAGGATGGAGGATTCGACCCCCACCGCATGCTCCAGCACCGATACTAGCTATGTGAGACTCGATAGCCTTGAGAGGTTTACCGATAATGTCGAGAAGAAAGTGGAGAACCCCACCGTGCATAATGGAACGATAAAAAAGAAAATCCATGATACTGTTGTCTTTCGGTATTTTGTGAGGATAATCAGTGATTTGACCTACAAGTTTGCTTAGTTCACCACGACGAAGCCTGAGATGGCGACACGCCTCCTCAACAAAGAGACGCTTCATACTGAGTGGCTGGAAATGAAAGTGCTCATACTTGTACAAGTTGAGCCAGCTTTTAGAACCGTTCGAGTAATCAGTCCTAGTATCCTGACACCAAAAATAGAGACGATTGGTGACCACACCTATCCGATACCACTTATGAACCTGATCTTTGCCAAACCTTCGAGCTAAACGCTGGTTAAGAATCGCCTCGATTTCCCGTCGATTACCACGAATTATTCCAGCAATCCTGTAAAACCAGTGAGGACCTCTATAATTGTAAGGACGAAGCTCCACCATAAGAACAGACTTATCCAACGCCGAAAGATGAAGGCGCTCAATAGCAGAAGCTATCTCTACAAAATCCCCTGTTTTTACCACCTTGAAAGCTTCATAGACACGGGAAGGATCAACACGATGAAGATGAACCTCTGGTGACAAGCTAACCTCGTACTTACGACGCGACAACTCGTGAGTAATCAGCATCTTGACAAGAATAGGCCGCCGCTCTCCAAGAAGCCAAACACGAACATTCTCCCGTGAACCTCCATAGCGCTCAATCAACTCGTCTATTGACACACCAATCTGAGCACCCTTCTGCATTTTCATTAACTCAAGATACAACAGAGCATCACGATATCTCTGACTAAACCTGGGATGATCACGCAAGTACGGATGCCGATCCAAGAGCGCATCTAACGCCTCAACTGAATCAATGACTACCTGTCCACTACACCGCTCAGTTCTAGTTGCTCTATCAGCTTGAGACACACCTGGAAGATACATAGCCACCTACACTAGTACCTCCAACAAACCTGCTATAAACTCACACAGACCCTAGAGGATAACAAACCAATCGCAAAG
>JAEOTB010000088.1 GCA_016840065.1 Candidatus Hermodarchaeota archaeon
CGAGTTAAAATGCTTGGACTCCCGGTTAACAAGGCTGAACAATTCCTTCTTGATGTAGAGTACCGTCTACCAAGGTCTCTTTGCTTGAATGCTGTTCAAGCTGGTGATCTTGAGGGGTGTATTCAAATCCTGATGGAGAGCAGATACAAAGGCGTGTTAATTGAGGGCTGGGAAGCATATAAGCAGTTTCAAACGCTTCGTGTCTTTGAGCAGAGATTCTACAAGCAAATACAGGCTACCAGTCTTGATGCGATGATTGGTTTTCCCTTCCATTTTGGTGTCATCTTGGGCTATCTTAACCTGAAGTGGTTTGAAACACTCAACCTCAAAGCTGTGATGCATGGAAAGGCTGAAAAACTCGACCCTAGCCTGATTCGCCGCGCCCTAATTCTCTAAAGGTAGTTGTTACTAGGAAAACTTAATGGGAGCAGTTAGCATTTGGCTCTCTTATGGGACAAAAGCATCTTCTTTTCGATGAGAACTTAGGCACTTCGCCTAAAACCCTAAGCGGACAATTATACCAACTGCTCGAAAAGCGCGGATGGGTTTGCCACTCCGTCCACGATTTTCCCAATCTTCTAGGACAACCAGATGAAGAAATTATTGCTTTCGCGAAAGAGAATGGCTATGCTCTTTTGACCATGGACAAACGCGCAGCTTATCTAGCCCTAAAGCACAGCGTTGATATTTACCTCATCTTACATGAGAAACATACTGGTGAAACCGGTGAAACAGAGGAGTTTACCGTCGTCCATCTAGAACCATTCGCTAGCGTTCAAGCTCAAACCAGCTACCATGCCGAGTTATCCACCAAGGATGAGCCATGAACTATGCCCAACTCTTCTTCCGGAAATCAATGCAAAATATGCAGTCAGCCATCGTTTTTTACACGCCCCTACTCAGGGGAAGTTCTTTGCGAGACGTGTTTCCGAGCCTCCATCGAATCAAAGATACGGGAAGCGATATCTAGATGGCAAATGCTACAGCGTACAGATCAAATAGCTGTAGCCTTCTCTGGTGGAAAGGATAGTCTCTCACTCCTCGCGGCTCTTGTTAATAACCAGCGGAGATTCCCGGAAAGTAAGATTATTGCTATCACTTTAGAGGAAGGTATAGCTGCAGCAAAAGAGCGTATGCTAACTGTACGAACGGTGACACAACTACTCGGAGTGGAACTTGTAGTCTCTTCGTACGAGGAGCTGTACTCCGTCACAATGGAAGATGTTGTAGAACGCATCCGTGAAACAGGTTATCCCTACGCACCCTGTGTCTACTGTGGCGTAATGAGGCGACAGGGATTGAATATCCTTGCCCGTCAGATAAACGCTGACAAACTCGCTCTTGGTCACAACCTTGATGATGAAGTGCAATCCATGCTTATGAACCTCATCCGTGGAGATGTCCAGCGACTATCACGCTTAACTCCTTTTCTGCAGGAATCCTCAGCAAAATTAGTACCCCGGATCAAACCTCTATACCATATTCCCGAGAAAGATGTCGCCTTGTACGCCGATAAGCTTGAGCTCCCCATCTATGAATGTCCCTGCCCTTTTGGTGGAGAATCGCTTCGGACAGAGATTCGTCAATGGCTGAATGCTTTTGAAGAACTGCACCCTGGAACCAAGTATAACCTTTACGCAACAATCTCTAGACTTGCTAGTCCACACCAAAGTCAAGACACTGCACCATTCCGAGAATGTAATGTTTGTGGCGAGCCCACCTCACGTTCAGTTTGTGCTGTATGTGAATCGCTTCAAAGACTAGGGTTTGGAACCAGGAGAAAACTGTAAGAGAGGTTTTTCTTCAAAGGAATGGACAGTCAGAAGACTGACTAGAATCTAAGCCATTAGTAGCATGAAGGCTACGAGTAGGGTGTAAATCGCTAGTGCTTCTGCAAGTACTACCGCAACCATAGACTTGCTGAAGGATTCAGGGCGCCTCTCCACCGAACCCGTCATCGCACTTCCTCCCCATCCGATTGCCAACCCAGCGAAGAATCCGCCAAGACCGACAGTTAGGGCTGCCGTAACTGCTACAAAGACCTGTACCATTGTCACTGCAGTACCTATTCGCATAATTACAATAAACGAAACAAGCAATCCATAGATTGAAAGAGCTTCAGCTAATACAACACTGACAAGAGCCTTCGAGAAAGCCTCTGGGCGATATTGAAGACTCCAGCATAATGCAGAACCAGCACTAGCGATTCCAATCCCCGCGCCTATACCTGCCAGACCAATGGCGATTCCTGCAGCAATTGATAGAACCCCTTCACTAACAGGCATAAGAGGATCCACTCTCATAATTACCATGAACGCGCAGAGCAAACCGTAGATTGAAAGAGCTTCTGCCAATACTACACTAATCATTCCTTTGCTGAAAGCCTCTGGTTTCCGTCGAACAGTCCCTATCATAGCGTTGCCGCTGTACCCGATTCCTAAGGCCGCTCCTAGGGAAGCCAACGCGATGGCGATTGCACTCCCAAAGGCTGCCAACATCATACCACCTGCTTGCTGAAACCGAACGGTAATGTCAAAGTCAACAGGTACATCTGATGTGACTATGAAAGTCCACACTGCACTGTAATCGGGACTGGTTATCCCTGGAAACCAAGCGTCAGGAGTTGCTTCGAGAATCATCTGATCAAAGGGGCCTTCGATAGTGACGTTCCCTATACCTGTAAGTGTTAGGGGGGTGGTTCGTCCGAGTGCACGACCAAGACTGAAGACAAAGACGTTTTCGTCCTCTTGAACTGTAGCGTTCTCAATCAAGTATGAAAAACGGAGTAGATGATGTGAAGCATTCCACTGCATGAGGAACCGATACTCTGAAAGATTCTCAGCTATCCCCTCAGGATCAAATCCATCAATCAGGTACGTGGAGGCATTTTCAACGAGCCGAAAAGTATTGTTAAGTAATGAAGTAGTAGAAGCGATGAATGCAGCCTGTGTCCCATTGTCAACGATAGTGTCGTTGAAGCTCCAGTGCATCTGGTTCTCGTAGTCAGCAAAATTATAGATACTTAGAGAAGGCCAGTTGCTACATTGTACATAGTGTTCCATTGTATAGTTAAGAAACTCTGTTACCTCTGTTTCATTGTATGTGTCATTGGGGTAGACATCGATGGTCGCATTTCCAACTGAACCCGTACCAAGTATGCCTGAAATTGTACCATTGAGCGTCCAGTTGAGTAGGGGCAAGTAGGGTGACGACTCGTTCAGAGGCCTCCCTTCCCACATCACGCTTACAGCGTCATCATAGGAATAACGTGCATACAAAGTAGCACTCCAGTTTTCTGCTTGAGGCACAGGAGGCTGGACCGCCGCGACACGATAGTCCTTTTGAGGTGTGCTTAGTTGTAATGGTGTAGTACCCTGGGACATTAGAACTGAGTATGGTCCAACAACTAGACAGGCGACTAAGACTAGTAATAACAGTGGCTTGCTGTTTCGGACCATCCTTTCGCACCATCTATTATATTCGCATTATGAGCATGAATGCAACGAGCAATGTGTATATTGCGAGAGCTTCTGCAAGAACGACTGGAACCATTGATTTGCTAAAGACACCGGGCTGATCCACCATAGCACGAATCATAGCCCGTCCAGCTAACCCTATGGCTAAACCAGCACAGAATCCGCCTATACCGACTGTCATTGCCGCCGCAAAGCCTACAAAGGCTGAGCTAACCGTCTCGATAGCCTCAATCCTCATTATCAACATAAAAGCTGCAAGAAGACCGTAAATCGCCAAGGCCTCCGCTAGCACAACCGCTACTAGAGATTTGCTGAAAGTTTCAGGCGCTTCGCGCAGTGATGCACAGAGCGCCTCACCACCCAGTGCAATTCCGATACCGCCACCAATAGCCGCGATGCCGATACCCAACCCACTGGACATTGCAAGGATTCCTTCAGCAATGCTAGTTGCAGTGTCTACCCTCATGATTATCATGAAGGATATCAAGAGCCCGTAAATAGCAAGAGCCTCAGCAAGAACCACAGCAACCAAGCCTTTGCTGAAGGTGGCAGGAGCTTCTGCAACGCTCTGGCAGAGAGAAGCACCAGCACGGGCAATACCGTATCCACCACCAATAGCTGCCAGCCCAACGCCAATTGCTGCGCCCATAGCCATCATCCATTGGGCGTCAAGAGTTACAGCGTCTAACCTCATCACAAGCATAAAGCTAGCAAGAAGTCCATAAATCGCGAGGGCCTCAGCTAGCACTACGGCGACTAGTCCCTTACTGAAAGATTCAGGCGCGTCTACTAAGCCACGGCAAAGGGAGGCTCCAGCGCGTGCGATTCCTATGCCGCCACCGAGGGCAGCCAACCCGATAGCCATTGCCGCAGCCATTCCCGTCATAGCCTGTGGGATGAGTGTTACTGTATCAATTCGCATGATTAGCATGAAGCCGGCTAGAAGCCCGTAGATTGCTAAGGCTTCTGCTAGAACAGTGCTCACTAGTCCCTTACTGAAGGTTCCTGGAGCCTTGACTAGTGATTCGCTGAGCGCAGAGCCACTGCTTGCAATACCGAGTCCTCCGCCTAGAGTGGCTAGCCCAACACCAAGCGCTGCTGCCATACCGAGTAAACCTTGAGCATCATAAGTGACTTGATCAATCCTCATAATCAGCATAAATGACGAAAGAAGACCATAAATCGCCAAGGCCTCTGCAAGTACGACGCTTACCAAGGATTTGCTGAAAGTTTCTGGCGCCTCTGCAATTGCTGTGCACATACTACTACCAGCCTTTGCGATACCGATTCCGCCGCCAATGGCTGCTAGACCGATAGCGAGACCCGCGGACAGGGCAATGAGTCCTTGGGCAAAACTTAGTGTATCGGACAGCCGCATGATAATCATAAAGGCACTCAAAAGACCGTAGATAGCCAAGGCTTCAGCTAATACGACACTAATCATAGCTTTGCTAAAGGTTGCTGGTTTTTCAGCGACTGTTCCTATCATAGAGCTTCCACTGTAACCTATACCGATAGCTGCACCTAGAGCACCGAGAGAGGCTGCGAGAACCGCGCCAAGGGATGCGAGGACTGGTCCGCTGAGAAGGGGTGAGAACGAACTCATAGTGTTTCACTTCAGATGATTACAGTCCATTTGGAAGGAACGGAGAGGGGTTCAAAGGCATAGCCAGTTCCAGCGTAGAACTTCAGATATGCTTCTACCCAATGTAAACGTAGGGTGTGGATGAAGCTGAGAAGTCCTTCCATGAATAGGACAAAGATTGTACCAACAAGAAGCATGATTATGAACATCATCATACTGAGTTGACCAGTAGTAAGGTCATCTATGATATGGAGAATCTCCGTATGCGCAACGCCACCAATAAAGAGGAACGTTTTTGCAAAACCTGCGTGGGCCATATTTAATGCGAGTATCCGTGCGTAGCTGATTGTGTTGCTTATGCTTGCGATGAGGTGCTCAAGGGCTTCCATAAAACCTTCCATTACCCCAGCGGCGAGCATGCCGCCAACTATCATAATTATTAGTGGAAGGATGAGGAATACAAGGGCATCGATTATACCAGACCCGAGGATATTAGGTTGGAGTCCACTGGGGTCGTTATAGCTGAACCATTCCATGAAATTAATGCCTTTGGTGAAAAGGAGGACTGCAAGGCCCCAGAAAAACCAAAGCCAGATGCCAGGTCCGAAGATAGCATGTTTCCATTCTCGTTGGCGGACCTTGTTGACGAGGTCCATGATAATAGCGATTGAGAGGTGTATGAAGCCTATAATTATACTTAGTACGAAAAGCACCCAAGTAGGAGATGCTACATTGTAGGGGAGGTTAGCAGGAGATTCGAACGCACTAAACCAGATGGGACCATAACCATGATCTGCTAGGTAAGCATCGCTGCCTGGACTTTCAGGGTGAATAAACCAGTTTACTCCGCCATCGAAGTCGAAGAACCGGAATAGTGCTAGTAATCCTCCACGCATAACCATTGCGAAGGGTGATGAGCGTAACCCGATGTATACGCTATGGTGAATTATGTCGATTCCAAGGAATTCACCGTATAATATCCCGAAGAATATGGCGGATACAGAACATACCATTAGCATTCCTGAGCCTTGGACGAAGTAGTTCACCATTTCGCCAGCATCTACACCTTTCTTCTTTGCCAAGAACCCGAGCCCCGAGAAGAATAGGAGGAGTAAGCCGTGACCGATATCACCAAACATTAGTCCAAATATAATTGGGAAGCCTATTGCCATGAACAAGCTGGGATCTATTTCCTTGTGGCTAGGCATACCAAAGGCGCTGGTGAGGATTTCAAAGGATCTGATGAAGCGTGAATTCTTGAGTTTGGTCGGGGGCCTATCGACTGGTTCTTCCTCCTCGCCGTGACCGTGATGGGGTTCATGGTAATCACCTAACTCAAGGGCTACTGATTTACCGCAGTGTTTCTGAACAGCTTCTTTGAAGTCTTTAGCTTGTTTAGCGGGGACCCAACCAGCCATGATGTAGGTTCGCTTTGTTTTTCCGAAGAGAGTCTTTGTTTCCTCAAAGTGGTGTTCCCGCTGGAGTAGTTCCTCCCACGCGAAATAGAGGAGTCTTTTCTCTGATGCACGCTTTTTGATTGCCTTCTCAGCCTTTTTCCTTGCTGATTTGTCATCGGCCTCCTGCGCTGCCTCGAGAGAGCGGGTGAGGTCTGCGAATGCATCCTCCTCGCGTTTAAGGTCTTTCTCTAAGGAAGCAAGATAGGAGTCCTTAGGAGCCTCAGGAACCTCCTTAGGTTGTTTAGTACTACCTCCACGAACCACGCCCATATCTGAAATTAAGGCAGTAACTCGGGTCAGGAGATTAGAGATTCTATAATAGCGATCAGAAGCCTCTACAGGCTCTAGCTTGACATCTAGTTCCTCGCTGCGATGTTGGATATCAATGAAATGAGCTACACCGAGACTAGCGATGAACCGGAGAGTTTTTTCTAGCTCTCTGTCAAGTACGACCGCATTGAATTTCTTCATTTTCGCTGGCATAGGGGATGACTCCCAAAAGCACTCTGATTACCCATCGGAAGTAGATACCCAATAATGCTTCACTAAAAAAGCCTTGCTCTCATTTGGAATATGTCGAGTTGTTGAAGGCATAACACTTATGAGAGCGATAGTTGTACCCCGCAGTAGGTGTAAACTAATGGGGTATCGTGTTTGCTAAGAATAGCCCAATTGTGACACCACTCGCCATCTCCTTTTCAATACTGTTAAAACAAGCTTATGTGAAGCTCTTCTTTCTTTTCGAGTATATACACAAGCAGACTGATGGAGGGTGGGTTCCCTGACACCAAAGCCTGTTCGTCGACCAACCAGCACCCAAAACAGCGACCCAGAGTCGCTATTAACAAAGCTGGTCATTTACAACAGTCTCTCCAAAGAGAAGGAAGATTTCATTCCCTTTCAGGATGATGGGGTAAGAATCTATACTTGTGGTTTGACTGTGAATTATTTGATGCATATTGGCCACGCCAGATGCTACATATTCTGGGATATCGTTGATCGATACCTGCGTTACCTAGGATTCAAGGTTAAGCATGTCTCCAATATAACCGATATCAGCGTAGATGATAATATACTCAAACGTCTCAGTGAAACTAACGAGAGCTTCCAACGGTTAGTCACCCGTCATACACAGGATTACATCGAAGACCGCCGTTGCCTCGGGATTGCTGACCCTTACATTTACTCGATTGCGACGCAGCACATCCACGAAATGGTTGAACTCGTAGAACAACTTCTCGATAGGGGGCACGCCTACATCGCCGATGATGGAGTATACTTCCGCATTAGCACCTACACGAAATATGGTCAGCTCTCAGGAATAGACCCAAGAAGTCTCAGAACTGGAGCCAGTGGACGCATAACTAAGGATGAATACGACAAGGAGACAGTAGGCGATTTTGCCCTCTGGAAACGAGCCTCACCCGATGAACCCTATTGGCATAGTCCTTGGGGGCCGGGACGCCCTGGGTGGCACATCGAATGCTCAGCCATGTCCATGAAATACTTGGGCGAGACCATTGACATCTCAGGCGGCGGGGAAGACAACATCTTCCCTCATCATGAAAACTCGATAGCCCAGAGTGAAGCAGCTACAGGTAAACCCTATGTCCGGTTCTGGATGCATGTTCGTCACCTGATGCTTAACGGTGAAAGGATGTCAAAATCGACGGGGAATTTCATTACGGCCCGTGAAGCTATAACGAAGTATGGGGCTTCAGTAGTACGGCTTTCACTCCTGTCTAGTCATTACCGGAAACAAATGGACTTCACACGAACACTAGTAGCTGAAGCTGAAGGAAAAATTAGACAACTTCAACATACCATTGCATCCCTTAGATTCTTCTTCGAGAAAAAGACACCAACACAAACTACAGATGGCTTGATATCTGAAAAAGTTGAGAACGTCGAAAAACAATTTCGCACAGCAATGAATGACGATTTCAACACTCCTCTGGCTATCACCCAGCTACTTCAGTTTATTAATAGCTTTAACCAGCATCTTGACAAATACCACAAAGTGGGCAGCCAGCTAGCAAGAAAGATCTTACCAATAATTGAGCGCATATCCGCAGTTATTTTCGGAGAACTCTACGAAAAAGAGCTTGCACCATTATATAATCCAGACACCCGCCAATTAATTGAATTCATGTTAGCAAAACGCGAAAAGCTACGACAAGAAAGGAAGTTCAGCCAAGCTGATGTCCTCCGGAGAATACTCAATGAGTCCAGTATCGCAGTCATCGACACACCAAATGGTCCAATCTGGTGGAAAACTGCACTACCTGTGCTAAAAGAGGCTTAAACCACCTAGGCAATTAAAAAAGAGGAGACAAGGCCCCCGGGAATAGGAGGCGCTTGTTTAAAGTAGACCTAGTACAGCCTTTGCAGCCAACTCAGCTACTCTGAGGAAGAACTCTGGGAAGATCCCAATGCCAACTATGAAAATAGTTAGCACAACAATGGAAAAGAGCATAGTTGGTGATGCTCTTTGGGCTTTGCGAACTTCCGGACTCGGTTCTGCGAATACCAGTATCTGAATCATTCTCAGATAATAGACTACGCTGAAAGCACTGCTGAGCAAGAGTATTGCTGTGGCAAGGTACCAACCAGCAACTACACTTCCCCAGATTATGAAGAACTTGCTGAAGAACCCGATTAGGGGTGGAACCCCTGCCAAGGAGAGGGCTCCTATGGCAAAGCACACCATTGTAATCGGCATCTTGCGTCCAATGCCTCGGAGTTTATCAAGATCTCGCGTTCCTACCTCATGAAGGAACACTCCTGCGCAAAGGAAGAGCATACCCTTCGACAACATGTGTGCCGTTATATGAAATAGCGAACCTGTGACGCTGAGATAACGAATGAAGTCTACAACAGTGGGGTCAGTGATGTGAGTTAGTGGCATCATACCCACTGCGAATCCAAAAATGATGTAACCCACATTTGTGATTGTCGAGTAAGCTAGAAGACGTTTGATGTCTTTCTGGGTCAGAGCCATTAGGTTACCATAAATCATGGTAATGATGGCGAACCAGCTGAGGATATAGCCATACAATGGAAAGATAGCGGGGCTGAAGAAGAGTAAGAAAAGCCTGAGAATGGCATATGCCCCAGTCATGATAACGACACCACTCAGCATTGCACTAATACCACTGGGGGCGGCTGGATGCGCGTCCGGAAGCCATGTACACAAGGGCGCTATTGCTGCTTTAATCCCGAATCCAATAACTAATCCCATGATTGTTATTGTGGCAATGTTCATCGCTGGTCCTCCAGCAGGGATAAGTGCTAGATTCACTCCGATTTGGGCTAGATTCAACGTTCTAGTTAAACCATAGAGATATGACATGGAAAAGAGGATCAAAGTTGAGCCGAAGGCGCTGAGTAGGAAGTATTTGAGACCTGCCTCGACTGGCTCCGTTTTATCCTTTCGAAACGCAACTAGAGCATAACTGCTAACTGACATTGCTTCCCAGAATATGAAGAGTGTTAGGAAGTCACCAGCAAACACTACGCCCACCATGCTACCGACTAAAGTAAGCAGAAGCGGGTAATAGAGTCCCATTCCGTCATCGTGTTCCATATACTTGATGGAGTAGATGGCAACGAATAGCCCGAGGAAGATGAAAACGACACTCATGTAAACAGCGAGGACATCGATGTAAATGAGTGCAGCACCCGTAGCTGCATCAAAGGCCCCTGGAGGCCAATACCAAATGCTAAGGGGAGTCCACGTGGCTATACCAGAGCTATTTACAGCCATCACAATGTAAAACAGGTTCACAACGGAGAGGAGGGCTAGAAGCATGAACACAGCTGTTATTATTCCAACAGCCACGTCCCCTCTTCGTCCTTTCAGAACCTTACCGAGGAGCCCAACGATTAGGGCACCGCCGAGAATTAATACAAGTGGGAGCAGATAAATCCATTCAACAAGTCCTACTGACATCTCTACTCAACTCCATTAGGGAAGAAGTACATATACCGCTTCGAAGAGGCGGTTGATTACAAAGCCTGGCCAGAACCCAATAATTATAATGAGCGCTGCCAAACCAAGCATCGGCGCTCGAACCCACCAAGTTGTTTCCTTCACCCTACCCATTGTCGTTGGTGTAGGACCGAAGAAAACGCGTTTGATGAACCAGAGCACATAGCTGGCAGTTAAAGCAGTGGAAGCCACAGCGAACATTACCATGAAGATGCTACCCGCCATAGCTCCGCCTGCAAAGATTATCCACTCTGAGGCAAAGCCTGCCAGCGGCGGGGTACCCGCAATGCTTAGAGCGGCGATTAGCGCGATCATGGTGGTCCATGGCATCCTCTTAGCGAGACCACCCATTGCTGTGATGTCTCGTCCACGCTCATGACCCACTTGCATCATCAATGCTCCTGCGGTCATAAACAAGAGGCCTTTACCCAGTGCGTGGGTGAATATGTGGA
Source organism: Candidatus Hermodarchaeota archaeon (assembly GCA_016840065.1). Taxonomy (GTDB): domain Archaea; phylum Asgardarchaeota; class Hermodarchaeia; order Hermodarchaeales; family Hermodarchaeaceae; genus YT-063. Next base: position 10,962 of record JAEOTB010000088.1, read on the forward strand.
AAGTTGCGCCAGTAATTCCGTACAGTCCAGCCCCGGCAAGCGTCACACTAGTAAGTCCGAAGAAGATGTAGCCCATCTGGCTAATAGAAGAATAGGCGAAGAGCCTCTTCGTATCCTTTTGAGCTAGCGCCATGATACCGCCATAGAACATAGTAACAACGGCGAAGATCATAAGGTACCAGGATAGACTGGCAAAGGCATCAAACATGAAGGTCACAAGTATCCTGACAACCGCGTAAGCCGCTGTCTGGATCATAACGCCAGACAGGATCACGCTTATCGGGGTTGGTGCCTCAGCGTGGGCATCCGGCAACCAAGTATGCAAGGGGAATATCGCCATCTTTACCGAAAAGCCTACTAAGAAGAGGACGACTAGCAGTTTGACCAGATTGAAGACAGCCGGGGTTGCCATGGCGGCTGCTAGAGTGATGATAGGTGCGGCTGGTATCGTGTAGAAGTTGACAATATTCAGAGTCGCTGCACCAGACAAGCTCCAGATACCTGCAATTCCCAGAAGAATACATACTGCGCCGATATGAGTGAAGATGAAGTACTTCATGGCAATAGTAACAGACTTGGGCTTTGTACCCCACTGGGCGATAAGGAAGTAGCTCGGGATTAGCATCAATTCCCAAAACAGGTAGAACTGGATTAGGTTGGTTGCTAGTACTACTCCGAGGATTCCGGCGTTGTATAGGAGTAGTAGCCCGAAGAATTTACCTTGTCCAGGTGACTTGGACATATAGCCGATGGAGTAGCATGTTGCAGCTGTAGTCAGAATGAAGATAATTGTGACTACTGGGAGGTTTAATCCATCCAGATAGAAGCCGAAGAGGAATGTGAAGGGGGAAGCTGTTTCACTGAAGATGTACAAGGGATCTATCCAGAGGAGCACTTCTTCGTAAGTCTGATAGGGACTAATAAAAGCCATTTCAAACCACGCTAGAGCGAAGACGAAGAAACTGACAGCCATTATGGCTAGAGCGAAAATTCCGCCATAGCGCCCCTTCTTGCGCCCAATGAGCCAAGCGATTGGGGCACCGACGACCATTAACAGTAAACTGAAGGTTAGATATTGAAACAAAGCCACTTTGGTTCACCTCTTATGGGAAGAAGAATGCTAGAAACGTCCCCCCGAATAACAGGAGGAGTATTAGGGCGAGTGCACCGATGAGCAGCAGAATCATGTTCCAGCTGTGAACACCGGTTTGAAGTTTACGGAAGGCCTTGCTGAGGTCTTGGAATCCCTCAGCGACTGCGTAGTTGAAGCGGTCAATGCCGCCTGCCTCGACATGTTTGTACATCCCCTCGGAGAACTCTATACCGGTTCTAACGAAGATGAAGTAGAGCGCGCGGTTGTAGTACCAACGGTTGTAGAGGAAGCGGTGGAGAGCATTTTTACCGAAGCGTGAGGCATCCCAGCTTCTTCGGATGTAGAAGAAGTATCCCGGGATTCCACCAAGTAACAGTACACCTATTGTTATGAGGAAGGTCGGTGAAATGATATATGTTGCCGAAGTAAAGGTGTGGGTGAGCCACTCAACGTACATTGTTGGAAGCGATGCTAGGTGGATGGGAAGATGGATGTAACTGCTATAGACTGTACCCCATTGTCCGAAGAAATACATGTAGATGAATGGGTAAAGGAAGCCGAGTACCAATGTGGCGACCGCAAGGATTCCGAGGGGAATCCACATCACCTTAGGTGCCTCGTGTAGTTTATGTTTCCTCTCAAGGTCTTGGACGTTTCGGCTTTGTGGGCCGTGAAAGACAAGGCCGATCATTCTTAGAGTATAGAAGAATGTGAGAGCGCCAGTAATGGCTGCAGCTGCAAGCAGGATAGTGCCTATCAAGCTAGTAGCAGCTGTTGTAGCCAGATGCCAGGCGGAGGCAAAGATTAGTTCCTTGCTCCAGAATCCGACAAAGGGCGGAACACCACCCAGACTCAAAGCGCCTGCGAGCATACAGATGTAAGTTATGGGCATCGCCTTTCGCAACCCGCCCATATCGAACATGTCTTTGCTGTGTACCGTGTGGAGTACAGCACCAGCGGAGAGGAAGAGGAGGGCTTTGAAGACGGCATGAGCTGAGAGATGAAACGTTGCGGCGATGAAGCCTTCAGCGTCGCTTGCGCCTAAAGCGAAGATGCCAAGCCCCAAGAACATGTAGCCAAGCTGGCTGATGGTGCTGAAAGCGAGAACTTTCTTCAATTCACGTGCAGCTATAGCCATCGTAGCCGTCATGAAAGCAGTGAATGCCCCGATTACTGCTACGGCTAGGAAGAAGTTAGGCATTACTGTTAGTATTATCGTTTGTGTCGGTCCAGCTGCTCCATGAGCAAACTCTAGGAACCCAGTAAGAAGGATTGGCATCATCCGGGCGACCAGATAAACACCAGCCTTGACCATGGCTGCTGCGTGGATAAGTGCAGAAACAGTGGTAGGACCTGCCATGGCTTCAGGGAGCCAGATTTGGAGTGGGAATTGAGCGCTCTTCCCAATGGGTCCGAGGAAGAACAGGAAGAGAACTAGGAGCATTAGTCCGCCATTTAGGACTAGCGCCAAGTTACCCAGCCATGTAAAGTCAGTTAGGAGTGTCTGGTAGTTGAAGGTAGGAGCGCCAGCGGCTGATGTGAAGAAGAAAATGAAGATGATTGAGATAAGAAGACCTACGTCGCCAATTCTCGTGACGATGAAGGCTTTCATTCCGCAGTGGCTGTTGTAAGCACCTTCTGAAAGTTCACCGAGTTGGTCATCTTTGATCGTGTTCTTCTTGTTATACCAGAAACCGATTAGAGCATAGGAGCAGAGTCCAACAATTTCCCAGCCAATAAAGGTCATTAGAAGATTGTTAGCCATAACCAGCAAGACCATGCCGCCAATGAAGAATTGCATGAAGAACCAGTATCTGGTTAAGGAATCATCACCTTTCATATAGCCGAGGCTGAAGACCATGATGAGGAATCCAACACCTGTTGCTATACATGCCATGAAGACTGAGAGGGGATCAACTAGTACACCGAATTCCAGGCTAAAACCAGGAATTGGTAGCCAGAGATAAGAGTCCTCCAGCCATTGGGTGCCAAGAAAGGCGGTACCGTTCCATATGTCGACTATCATGGAGAAGGCAAATATTACCCCAAGCAGTACCATAATTACTGCGGCATAATCACGGAGCTTGGGGTGAATCTTTCCAAATAGCGGAGCTAGAAGGGCGCCGATGACAGGGAGCACCCAGCAAAGCCAAGGAGCATAAGCTAGCATTTTTCCATTTTCCTCCTGATTTAATGTCGTAGTTCGTTAAATTTCCGGATGTCAAGTGATCCGCGAAGATTGTAAGCGCGGATGATGAAAGCAAGCCCGACGGCGATTACACCGCCTCCGATACAGATGCTGATAATGACCAGCGATTGGGCCAAGGGATCTACTAAATATCCATACCATGAAGCTGCGAAGGTGACGAAGTTTAGGTGTGCACCATCTAGGAGAAGTTCAAGACCTATGATGAACTTGATCATGTTTCGCTTTGTCACCATTATGTAGAACCCGATTGCGTAGAGAAACACAGCTGTGATTAGGAAATAAACTATAGGAACACCGTATGGCATCAATTTATTTTCGCCTCCTTTTTGCTTCACGGAAGAAGACTGAGGCTGAAAGGGCTGCAGCGAAGAGAAATACGCCCTGAACAACCATGTCAATCCCCCGATAGCCCCACAGCATCTGACTCAGTGCCGTGAATAAGATAACAAGGTTACCCGATGAGATATCGATTAACCGGGACATCAGAGAGGTATAATACGAGGGATAACTGCTTGTAAGCAGGTTCGGTAGAGAGTAGGCAACAACCTCATCGAGACCGTAGACATAGTATCCTATAATTAGGAAGAGAAGTGCCGTGAGTACAGCACCAATTATCTTGATTTTCATGTGACATCTTCCTCCTCAGGTTTTCCAGTGCCCCGACGCGTGGTCAGGGAGATCGCAGCCACTAGCAGGACTGTAACAGCACCTGCATAGATGGCTAGCTGGAAGAACGCAACCCAAGGTGCAAATAGTAGTAGGTAAATCAACGCTAGGAAAATTGCAGTAGCCGCAAGGTATAGTGCAGCATGAAGTAAGTCCTTTGCTTCTGCAGCAAGTAAGGCGAATACCGCCGTGAAGATTAGTAAGCCAACCAGCAGATAAAACGACATTGTTGAAACCTCAACTACAATAACCTGAGTCACCTTTTCAGGAACTTACATCCTTCTATCGATTCTCCTTAAAAGAGTAACACTTGGTAGAAATTTTTTGAGGTAAGAAGGGTGTTACTGGAATTTCGAAAACTAAATTAACAGCCTGACCTGTTCCAAATACATGCAAGCCAAAACGAGGGACAGATTGACAGAGATGCCACCTATACTTTCTGTTTTCGGTTTCAAGGATTCCGGTAAAACCACTATAGCTTCAGCGGCAACAAAGCACTTCACCTCCCAAGGGCATCGTGTTCTAGCTGTCAAACACGTCGGCGAGCCGAATTTCTCTATAGATCGAGAAGGCACTGACTCCCATCGCCTTACACAAGCTGGGGCTTCTGGTGTTATACTTCACAGCGACAGCTCTATCACCCTCCTACTTCCTCAGCCAGTTAACCAACTTGTTCATCTACTCCACTTGGGTGTAGCTGCTACATCTGCTGATGTAATCGTTCTTGAGGGATTCAAGTCATGGACACAACATCAGAAAGAGATAGCGAAAGTCGTCTGTCTTCGATCGAACTCCGAGGCATCAGAACTAGCAACTAATATCCATGGCCAGCTAATCGCCACCTGTTCTCTGACCCCCGATGTCTCAGGAGCATTACTAATCCCTGATCAATTACCCGAACTCCTACAAAGGCTCGATCACTGGCTTGCTAACGCAACCCCCTACAAGGTGGAATGAAAAATGATAGATAATAATGATGAAGATACTCAGCCCGGCAATCCCACAACACTCATCGTATTTGGTGAGAAAGTACCACTCAACACCTTCGTTGACAAACTTTTTCAGAAACTCGTGTTCGCCATGGTAACCTCACTTCGTGCACCAGAACTCACAGGAAAAGAGAAGGTTCGAATCGAGATAACAAAATGAGCAACAAGGCCGCAGAAGCCTAGTCACTGGAAATCTCCAGTTAGAGCCCTCACTCAAACTCACCCTATTATCTCCCCTCAGAAATCATGCCATAGAAACTTTGTAGCGTGAGCAAGCCTTTTATACAAATTCCAACCCTTGGAGAGCTAATAACCAAAGATGGTGAAAATATGCCTCTACCCCTTGATCTGAATACCAATCTGCTACTTATGTTCTACTTCTTTATTGCCTTCGCCATCATTCTCATTATAGTTCTACTGATATACGCTATCGGTAAGCGATTGGCCCCCAACAACCCAAACAAGCAGAAGCTGACAACATACGCCTGCGGCGAATCGGTGCCAGGAGTAAAAACCCAATTCCACTCACACCTACTACGCTACGCAGTTTACTTCATGATTTTGGATGTCATCGCCTTCATGGTAGCTACTAGCATGGGTGTGATGGGCTGGGTAGTCGTCATCTACATAATGATTGCCTTCTTTGCCATCATCGTACTCCGCAAATAGGTTAGTAGTCTCAGATTCGTTGGTACAGATTTCATCGTAGTAGTGTTGAATAGGTAAACGGCTCCTTGTTTTTTTCTAAAAACCCAAAGGAATTTAAGAAGAGTCGGTGGAAGTGTAGAATTGCCTACAAGGAGGCAGAAATACAAATGGGTGTTCTAACAAAACTCGTAACATGGGCACGCCTCAGCAGCCCTTGGGTCCTTCACCTCAACAGCGGCGGCTGCAACGGCTGCGACATCGAAATCCTTGACGCGCTAACTCCCCGGTACGACTTGGAGAGGTTTGGCGTGTTGTTGAAGGGAAGTCCACGTCATGCTGATGTATTATTGTGCAGTGGACCAATTACAAAACAGACAAAGAAGAGATTTCTGCGCATCTATAACCAGACCCCTGATCCCAAATTTGTAGTTGGAATAGGGGCCTGTACAATGTCTGGTGGCGTGTTCCGCGAATGCTACAATGTTGAAGGCGGATTAGAGGGCGTTATTCCAGTAAACGCCTATATTCCTGGATGTCCACCAAAGCCTGAGGCTATTATTCACGGCGTTGCTGCACTCCTTGCTAAACTTAAGGGCGGATAATTCTTACAGTAATTTCATGACGGAGGCAAAGAAGAATGTCAGTTGCACCGAAAGCTAAGAGTCCAACGAAAAGAGAAAGTAAGATGATAAGCGACTTCGAGAAGGCTATGGGATCAGATTGTGTTGAATCTCAGTTTCTCAGGGAACGCAGCATAATATTCACAATTAAGCCAAGTGCAATGCTGAAAGCAGTTGAGTGGATGAAGCAGAAGTGGGATCTTGTCCATTTGAGCACAATAACCGGCATGGACTTGGAGGGTGGAAAGCTTGCCGTCATCTACCATTTCGAGGCGAAAGGCGTAACTGTGAGCGTTAAGGAGATTGTTCCCACCTCGAAGCCTGTAGCTGATTCCATTGTACCATTGATTCCCGGTGCAATCCTGTATGAACGGGAAGTATTCGACATGATTGGCGTTAAATTCGAGGGGCACCCAGACCTTAGACGACTTGTGCTCCCAGAAGACTTTCCGAAGGGCGTCCATCCTCTACGTAAGTCTTGGAAGTCACCGAGAGAAGACAAGTAGTCCACGGATGGATAAACTCTCAATTCACACTTTCTGTTAACTAGTTAGTGGTTATGTTCTAAACTAGAGGTCTAGTTCTCACTAGATAGGTGTACCACAACAACCTAGTCCGAGTAGTTTGATGAGATTCCATCAGACCGGCTTTTCGTGAAGCTTGGTTTTCCTACCGATTTTGCCATCTTTCATGTGGGGTGAGCGGCAGACACTGTCGCCGTCCTTTTCTAGTTCTCGGGCCTCATCAGCAAGTCGTGCTGCAGCTCGCATAATTTCGTGTGCTGCGGCAACTAGCGGTATGTACTTCTCTCGTTCCTTAGTTTTGAAACAGCCTTTAACCGAGATGTCAGCTACAGACTTTGCCATTTCATATGCTGCATAAGCCTTTGCTTGGGCATAAGGATTCGAAAAATGCCCTGCCGCCGCTGCCTTTGTAGCATTAATTACAATTTTTGGTAACTCTGGCGTTTTTCCAGCTTGTATCTCAGCAAACACCTTGTCTAGTTCAATCTGCACCAAACGGAACGCACCAGTCGCTGCCAATACACGAATTACATCAGCGTTGAAGAGACTCATTTCCACGGGATCAAGAAATTCGCGGCGCGCCCCTATCATCGAATCCGCTGGAAGAAGTATATAACCAAATCCTTCTTTAGCAAGCGCCTCCCTCTCATCTTTTTTCAGCATATCTGATAGGAGGATGACAGGGATTCCTGCAGCTTTTACCATCTCTCGAGCCATTGCTGGACCCGGTAGACTAGCATTAGGACTGGGGATTAGAACCACCTTAGGTTTCTGTTCAATCATGAGTTTGGCAATTCTTTCAGCCTCAGCCTTGTCCATCTTTGCGCCAGAGCCTACAACAATAACGTCGAAGTTCTTTCGGTCGGCTCGTTCATCAAAGAGGAGTTCAAGCATGGGCGTAGTTCCGATGTTTCCTAGTTTCAAAACACCTAACAAAAATGGTTTCTCACTCAATTCGGTCGCACCTTCATTAGAGAGTATAGTTGGCTTTTGGCGTGCTTTAATGAGAAAAATGTTTGTGTTCTTGTTGAATCCTGATTTGCATATGAAAAATATTGTGCCGGTGCAAAGGAACAGATCATTCTTCGCCTAGTACCCAGATATCCGATTCGTAGAACATCCCGCGTCCTGCTACTACGCGATATTTTCCTTTCTTTATGCATTTGAAGAACTCGAGAAAGGCTGATTTGGGTAACCGTAGAAAATAGGGAAACCTGCCATGGTACATTTGGTCTCGAAGATTCTTTTCTCCAAATTTCTCAAGAAGAGGTGCTATCAAACCTTCGGTTGGTTGCACCCAGATGACCACCTTCTCCTTTCGCTCCTCTTCCATCCTCTGAAGAGCTGCAAGTTCAAACCTACCAATCCATGTTGCCTTCCCCTCCCTGAGCAGGACTGTACCTCGACTTGTTGCAAGAGCCATGTATCCCATTGTTTCCAGCTCCACAAGATCCTGCGGCTTGTACTTCCTGTATAATTCCTGGAATTCAGCATGGGGCTTCACATCCAACTCGAGTGTGAAATCAAGTAGTTTGTGAAGCTTTTCCTGGTAAGCACCTGGAACAACAACCTCGAAAGCGCCCTTCTCAACCTTTTGTAGGAACTCGTCGAGACTCTCTAAGCGCTGATATGTGAGTTCTGTTGATCTTGAGGGGGCTACAGGTGCTAGAATTGATTGGGAAGGAGCCTGACGTGTTTCGCGAGTCGTTGGGGGCCTACCAGAGACAAAGAGCTGGGATACATTTTCTTCATCTAGTTTCATATATGCTCGCATTACTCGTTTTTGCACTTTCCCCGATTGAAAGAACCTCACTTGGACCTCTTGGTTAATGGTGGCTTTGGGTGTGAGGGGGTTTAAGATGTGGAAGAAAACGGGACCTGTTGCGCTTTGAGTCATAGTATTGTAAATTAGGCGATTGCCTTGAACGGAGATACTTCCGTACTTGTTTTCACCCGGAGAGAAAACAAGATAGGAGTCACTGGTATTTGTGAGCTTGTATGGAACTGAGATGCTTTCTCCTTGGACAATCCGTTTTATTCGCCCAAATTGAACCTTGGTATCTTCAAAGCTCCAGGTCCGTTTTACCATTCTAATCACAACATGATAATCGTCTAGATGCTTTCAGCTAGTGAGGTTGTCGTGCAACCTTGGGTCTGGCAATGCGACGTAGCATGTCTAAGCTATCGGAGGAAACTTCTTCTCGGAGGAACTTGTTTGCTGCGAGCATCACCTCAATTAGGTTCTTACCGCGTTCTGTTCGCGCCAAGACAGTGGACCACTTACTTGGGGTTCCTGCTCCTCCAACAGAGATATCAGCAAAGTCTGAGGCAAAGTCGGTACAATAGTGACAGCTAGGTTCTACCCATTCTGCTACGTCCTTTAATGGGACTTTGATAGACTCTTTCGCTCCTCGGGGATAAACTAGTAGCTTACCTTTGATGTCGAGTTTGCGTAACTTTTCCAAAGGTACTCCCAGCTCACCAACAATCTTTGATTGCATCAAATCGTCGAAGCGAAAGGTTTCACTACAGAAAAGACCGATGGTCATTACAACCGCTCTGTCTATCCGTTTCAGTGGTGCTAGGCGCATTCTCTGAACTGCCTGTATGTGGCATGGAGTTCCCACAACTGCTAACTGTTTTAGCTTTCGCACTTTGATGGCTTCAGCCAGTGCAACAAGATTTGCTGAACGTGTGTATCGTGATTTACTAGCTGCAATGATTTCTTTGCTTGTCGTCGCTACTTGTGGCATCGGATACCATGGATTATCGGGGTCAACCCCTGAGACTACGGCACCGTCGATTTGGTCGGTTTCTAGTAGGTGAAGTAGCATTCCAGTGACAGCTCCACCGTCTTGTGCGCGCTTCCTTACACCTTCATCTGCATTACGAAGCGCGTAGGCTTGAAGAAATACGCCTAGCGCGGGGTCTCGTTCAGCGTCACCGAAAACCTCGGTATAGATAGGTCTATAGTCTTCTATCATTCGAGGACATGACTTCGTACAAAAGCCGCATTTAGTGTCTTCCCCAACTAGTGTGGGTATCGAGTCCTCCATCTCAATTATGCTCTTTGGACAGGCTGCAACACAGGCCCCACAGCCACAGCATCGACCTGCATCAATGACCTTCTCTTTTAACGTTTCAAATCCGAGCTTTTCACTTGCCAATATAGCACACCTTTCAGATAGACTTCGAAAGAGAAATGTGCAGCTAGGTTACTTAAATCCTTTAGAATCGGAAACCCAGAGTCCATCAGAACATAATTACTCAGGTTTGTATTGGTTGACCGTTTATCACGAGTTCGATACGGACTGGTCCACTCACAGCGCGAGATACCATACAGTATTTGTCAGTTAGTTTTGCCGCCCGTTTAATCTTCGTGATAGCATCTTCACCCGAAACCTTGATGATTAGTTTCACTACGATTTCTGTAAAATACCAACCTCCCTCAGGATGTTGTTTGATGATGCCAAAGCTTTCGACATCGAGAGAGTCGATTGATTGTTTCATTCTTCTAAGTAGTATTCCAAGGAAGGTGCTCTTGGTACACGCTGCAATCGAGGAAACGAATAATTCTTGAGGAGCATAACAATCAGGTTCACCCCCAAAGACCTTGGGAGGGGAAATGGGGAGACCAGGCTTACCCTCGAGAACAACATCGCCTAGATACGTGTCAGAATCTGCAATGGTAGCTTCGAATTTGTGAGAAACTGTTTCGTCAGGACACACGATAGGAACCTCTACTGATTTGTCGATTAGCCATTTGCTTTTGAGTGCTTCCCAAATACCACATCCTTTTCTTGTAACCGCTGATTTTCTTAAAAACCAAAACCTGAAGAAGCATGTATCTAAATGTATGGACATTATGGTTCAGGCGAGTCTACAACAAGTGGCGGAACACATGTTTCTTATTCCAGGTGGAAACAATGGAAGATTCCCATTCTCGCACTCTATCCTAGTTGTAGACGAAGAAACAGTTTTGATAGACACCGGGTGCGGAATCGAGACACTACAGCAAATCAAACGGGAATATGACATCGATTATGTGATAAACTCTCACACTCACATTGATCATATTGCAGGCAATTGGGTATTCAAGGACAAGCCGCTTATAGTACCAGAGGAGGGATTCGCTAGCCGTGGCAGCTTGGTTAAGCTTTCTCAGAGATTTGTTAATGAAGAGCTTGCGCCTCTTTGGCGAAAATTCGCAAGAGAAGTCCTTCAAGTTCGAGATTGTGAACCATCTGATAGCTACAATGCTCAAAGGACCTTCAGCTTCGGGGAGGTTAGCCTCAAACCGATCTACACGCCAGGACACACCATTGACCATTATTGTTTCCTAGAAGAGAACGAAAGGATACTCTTCTCCTTTGATTACGATTTGACCTCTTTCCCTTGGTATGGCCATCGCGAATCTAACTTGCCTGATTTCAGATCCTCGGTGGAAAGGCTGAAAACCCTTTCTCCAAAAATCGTCGTCTCGTCTCATAAGGGGATTATAACTGAGGATATTGGTGCGAGATTCGATGCATTCTACAACAAACTTGATGAAAGGAATGAAAGAATCCTCACGCTCTTAGGAGGTGGAAAGACGATTGAGCAACTTGTAGACCTAGCACCAATATATGGAAAGTTTCCTTATGTTGAATCACTGCTGCGGTATTGGGAGGCTTCGATGATTTCGAAGCATCTTAAGGAACTGGAAAAGAATGGCAGAGTACAAAGAAGTGGAGAAAGATACGTCCAGATATAAACTCCCCAACCTTTTGATGTAATTGCGAAAGGGCTTTGAACCCTCTTCAAGACATTTTGAATGATTATTGCTGGTGGCGATTGAATCATGGAAGATAGCTTCGAGAACATGGACCCCCTTCAAATCGGGGAGGATTACCGAGACAAGGACCTAGCACTGAAGGCGGGAAAAAGAATCCGAGAGCTTGCCTCAGATGAGAAGCAAACCTACAAGTTCATGCATGTCTGTGGAACCCACGAATATACCATCACACACTCGGGGTTGCGGGAATTGTTGCCTCCCAATGTTGAGGTGATTGCTGGTCCTGGATGCCCAGTTTGTGTTACTCCCCCTGAGGATATTGCGTTAGCAATTACCATTACTAAACAGCCCAATGTGTTACTCACCACCTTTGGAGATATGATGAGGGTTCCCGCGACAGGGTGGGGCTCATTGAACTCTGCCAGATCAAAGGGCGCGAAGATTCAAGTTGTTTATAGTATGATGGATGCCATTGAGATAGCACGGAAGAACCCTGATCTGGAGGTAGTTCATTTTGCCATTGGTTTTGAGACGACAACACCGCCAACTGCAGTTGAGCTTCTAGCGGGTCCGCCCGAGAATTTCAGCGTAATCGTCAGTCATCGGGTAATTCCGCCAGCACAGGAACTTCTACTAGAATCGGGAGAGGTGGGGCTGAACGGATTCATTCTGCCTGGACACGTATGCACTATCACAGGGATGCGACCCTATATGCCTATCTCGGAGAAATGGAAGGTACCTCAGGTCGTAGCGGGGTTTGAGCCCCTCGATGTTCTGCTGGGCCTGGTGATGTTGCTAACACAAATAGATGAGGGGCGAGCAGAGGTTGAAAATGAATACACGCGTGCTGTTACTTTGGATGGAAATGTTCGAGCGCAAGAAATGATTTCACAGGTCTTTGAGACTGTTGACGCAAAATGGAGAGCCATTGGTACAATTCCAAAGTCGGGGCTTGCTCTACGCTCTGAATTCGCCTCCTTTGATGTCAGGGAACATGTTTCAGTTGATGTGGAGCCACTGAAGTTTGAGGTGCCGCCCGGCTGCCGATGTGGAGAAGTGTTACGCGGTGTAGTTGGTCCAAAGGAGTGTCCCCTCTTTGGTAAGAAGTGTACACCCCAACAACCAGTCGGCCCTTGCATGGTCGGTCAAGAGGGAACATGTTCAATAGTCTACGGGGCTTTAGCCTCTAAGCCTGATTCCTAGGTTAGGATTTATCTTCAATGGAGAGACTAGCACGAAAAGCTGGACTAGCTATCCATTGAGCGGCAAGGGCTTCTACCTCAGACACCTTAGCTGCAAGATATCTATCTCTGAGACAAGTTGCTTCGATGTCTGGTATCCCTTCTTCTTCCCAGAATGTTGCCGACTCTTTGGGAGGAATCTTCAACGGTTTTCCGTCATCTGACCAGGTGCCTGGAGCGTGAATTAGAATGTACTTTGCAAGGCGAGTGGCCAGTAGTTTGCTATCAGTAGCTATCAAACGTCCTCTTGACCAAGCAGGACATTTGGCTCGTCCCTTGCAATAACCTTTAGCTATAGGACAAAAAACCACACTTAGGCACCTCGAAGACTGTCCTTCGCCAGCGTGGTAAATTACAGCTTAAACTTTTTGGTGTTGCAGATGCATTTTATCAGGAGAGGGGATTATAGAATTCCATTGAACCTTTATCTTTTGAAGTCAGAGAAACTACAAGGTCTTTCATGAGGGAAAGAAGAGTTGATATGTCATAGTTAATGCCTTCACCGATAATGGTCACTCGTTCTTCTCTTGTTTGGAAGGCTTCTTCAGGACGCCAAGCAGTAGGCCAAGAGGGAACAGTTTCGAGTTGGAGGAGGGAAAGATCTGGTCCACCAGCTTGTGTCGCAATGAGAGGAACCATTGGGAGGCGGAGAAGATAGTTTTCAGGGCGAAGTAAGTCATCAACGCCGCTACGCACAACTTGTAGGGGAGGATAGAAGCGTCGACCAATCTCCTCCTCGATTGGATGAGGGATTCTTTGGAGAAGATTATTTGTGGCCAAGCGGTTGATGTGACTTGTTTCAAGCGATTCCCGAAGGAGAATTGCCGTGCTGATGAGTTCTTTAGGGTCAGTGATAGAGGGAGGAAGACAAGGAGCGGGGCCGCGATGTCCCTTTAAGGCCCTTAGAGGTTGAAAACCCTTGGAAGTGAAAAAATCTTGGGCTGAATCCATATTGAGCCAAAGAGCAACAGGATCTCGGAGCTGCGCTTTTGGTAAAACGGTGAGGATTAGTTTGTTGGTAAAGGGGCGGGTCAGATATAGAGTTTTGAAGGGATATCCTGGTTTCAGAGAGCTTACTAGAGTGTAGCCTCCAAAGTCAATCAATTCAGGTGTTTTACCTCGCATTTCTAGCTCAACGGCAGCCTCTGCGAGTTCATTTAGTTGCTCGCGGGCGCTTCTTAATACGAGTAAATCTGAGGTGGCGGAGGTGAAGGGTGACAGCTGTTCAATTAGGTGTTCGAGGAGTTGGTTGTGCTGGTCGGTGGCAAGTTGGTCAAGAAGACTAAACAGATCAGTTTTTGACCGTCTCAGTTTTTCCATCATCGTCGTGCTCTCTTACTTCCATGTTTTGCTGGGTAATGAGGGTTTCGTTTAATGATTGGCCATTAGACCAAATCAGATAGGCCTAGCTCTTGGAGTTTATCTTTGGAAGGGTAGCCAGTTTTTAGGTCCCAATCACGATGGGAGTAATAGTCGCTGAGTTGCTTAGCTAAATCTGGAACTTTACCTTGCGTTCCACCAGTTTCCAGAGGGCGAAGGAGGAGAGGAGGCAGTGTATCGTCCTCTGGAGTAGCTCCTAACCTGAGGTTAATGAGACGCTTCAGATTGAAGATACGCTCACCAGTTAACATGAGCTCCTGAGGAGAAGTGGAGATACCCGTGACAAATGTATAGAACTGAACGATTTCGTTAACTGAGAATGTGGCAAACAAGCACATCATTAACGAGTTAGTAATCATTCTCCAGTTCTGGGTTATCGCAGTTAACTTTCCCATTCCATCGTCTGTCTGTGGGTCATCTGCATCTATCCCGAGTTCAGGAATCACTTGACCATTAAGGACCCAGTATATGTCCGCATCGAGATGATGGGCACCTCGTATGCTCGTAGCGAAAGCAGCTGCCTGTCCAAAGAGAGCTCGTGGACCCCAGCACGCAGGTTCAAGGCCTTTGACATGGATTGCATACTCTTCAGCATTGTATCGCTTCCCTAGTTCTCGGGTTCCCTCGGCAAGAACATCACCAAAGCCCTCCCGGAATGCTATCTGTCTTATGAGTTCATGCTGTGGTTCGGGATTACCCCATTCCAAAGCCATTCCTACCTCTTTCGGAGTTAGTAAGTTCTTTTCCATAAGATGATATGCAAAACCAATCGTTGTTCCACAGCTAATCGTATCCAAGCCAAAATCGTCGCAAAGATGAGCGGCATAAGAGACAGCTTCTAAATCGTCACAAAGAATCATAGAACCCAGAGCAGCTAATGTCTCGTATTCAGGACCACTCTCTTCGGGTAGCTTATACTTCCCTTCAGGGATTTCTATGACTCGCCCGCACTTAATTGGACAGAGGTAGCATCCGCTGTTACCCTTGGTGATTTTCTCAAACATCGTTGACCCGCTGATATTATCATAGGGTTCCCACTCACCTTGGGTCCAATACTTGTTTGGTGCTGCCCCCATCTCTTGAGCTGCCCCAAAAAAGGCTGCAGTACCCATTTCATTATACATTCCGATTTGGAAGTCTTCCATCATCATCTTTGTTGCTGTTCGGATTAGAGCTGAGAGTTCGCCAGGTTTAGCCACTGGTACGGGTTTGTTCCCAACTGCAACAATGGCTTTGAGTTGCTTGCTACCCATGACTGCCCCTAGCCCCATTCGCCCAGCGGCACGACCGCCCTCGGACATGATATTTGCGTACTTGACTAGGTTTTCGCCCGCTTGACCTATAGCTAGTGTTGCCATCTGCCGCTCAGCCACATCCTTGTGAAGTTGAGCTATTGTGTCGTTGATACCAAGAGACCAGAGACTGCCAGCATCCAGTAGTTCAACTTGGTCATTTAGGATTTTGAGGAAAGTAGGTTTGTCAGCACGACCTTTGATGAATATTCCATCGTATCCTGCGTGGCGGAGGCGTGCCCCCAAGTTGCCGCCAATGCTGCACTCTCCCCATAGCTTGGTTAAGGGTGAACGGGAACAAATAGTAAGACGACTACCGCAGGGTATCTTAGTTCCAGTGAAAGGACCTGCTAAGAGTAGTAGCGGATTGTCTGGACCCAAAGGATCAATTTCAGGACGAAGAAGAGGAAACAGAATGCGAGCTGCTAGCCCTGAGCCTCCGATGAATTTACGAGCCCATTTGATTGGTGTAGCCATCTCATCTATCTTATTCTGGGTGAGGTTGATTTCCAATATTCTTCCAGTGAAGCCAAAACTAGTATCTGGAGACAATCATATACACCTCGAAAATATAGATTAGAAGTCGACACTTTTCCCTTCGAAGATATAACGCCATAGGTTTCTGATATCTTCATTTGTTGGTTCGCGGCAGTTCAGAATATTGGCAGCAGATTCTTCAGTCAATCGAACTAGGTCATCAAAGGTTTTTTCAAATTTCTCTGAAGTGATTCCGTACTCCTTCAGAGATAAAGGAAGTTTCATTATCCTCATTATTTTTTGAACCGTATCACGCAGTTTCAATGCTGCTGTATCATCGTCATCCTCAGTGTCAGCAGCACCAACTTCACGGGCAAGTCTGCCGTAAAGGTCAGCATTAGTTTTGAGCCCGTATTCGATTGAGTATGGGAGAACCATTCCAACAGAAACTCCATGGGGCATCTTGTACAAGCCACCCATTGCATGTCCGAAGGAGTGGGTGATTCCAAGTTGAGCATTACTCCATGAAAGTCCCGCGATTGTCGCTGCGTTGTGAAGCTTTTCTCGGGCTTCCATATCATTGGGGTCCTTATACGCTCGAGGCAGATACGCGAGGAGTAGTTTCACTGCATGAATGGCTAGGGCATCACTGAAGTCATTGCGCCATTGAACTGTAAAGGGGTCAACGGCTTGAGCTAGAGCATCCATCCCCGCAGAGGCGGTTATTTCTGATGGTGCTGTCTTAGTGTAGTCTGGGTCAAGAATCGATACAGAGGGGATGAGAACCGGATGTATTAATTCCATTTTTCGACCACTTTTACTTTCGGTGACAACGGCTGCCCAAGTGACATCTGATCCAGTTCCAGAAGTAGTGGGTATTGCCACAAGAGTCATCTTAACTGGAGGGATTGGAGTTAACGGAGTAATATCGTCCATAGGAATGTCTGGATGTTCAAATAGTACCATAACCACCTTGGCAACATCGATACAAGAACCACCCCCCAGACCTATTATTAAATCAGGCTTGAAGGTGCGAACTAGCTCTAGACACTGATTCACGATGGTATCAGGAGGTTCAGGAAGTACCCCGTCAAAGTGAGAAACCTCCTTTCCTGCCCGCTTGAGCTTCTCTTTGATGCGATCGAGAGCCCCTAACTTGACCATAGTTTTGTCAGTCACAATAAAGGCGCGAGTACCTACAATCTCTTCGATATAATCAACAGCATCCTCGCCAAACACAATTAGAGGGGGAGAACGGAAGAACCACATATTCACTTTTCTCCTTGAGATTTGTTGTCTATTCTTGGTCCTACAAGTAGAAAAGTGCGTAGGCTTGAACACTATATTCCTTAGATGAAAAAGGAATCTGGTACAAATTGAAAAGATGTATATTTGATTAGTTAGCTAGAACTCTGTATCAACCATTTGAGCTGTGCGTACTAGTTCTTTTGCTGCACGAGTAGCGCGCATTACTTTTGCACGATCACCGGTTAACTTCATTTTTCGAGTGAGAAGAGCTTTAATTGGATCAAGGCGACCTGAGACAATAGCTTCCCAGTTCGCATAGGAACCCTCGTAGATGAATGCCGTCTGTTTTGCGTCTCTTTTTGGTAATACTTCGTGACCACGGCACTTACCATGCCAAAGATCCATCCATAATACTAGCTCTTCGGGAACCCCTGCTGCTTCATCAGCCCACACAATGAACAGGAAGTCGCCTTCCCAATCGTGAGCCGCTTCTTCATAGGCCTTATTTTCGTTCAACGCTTTGACGTAGGCTTCTAGCCACTCTTCTGTACCAAACTTGACCATTGTAAAATCCACCACCGGTAAGATGTATTTTACTAGCTTTAAAGGGTCTTAAAGTGATTTGGTTGAAACAAAATCTGCACGTATCTGCCTTGTTTCAGAAGATACCTGAGAGGAGCGAGGGGTTGATATTAGACCCACTAGCCACTACTACAACCTGTTCTTTGGAGTGATACTTGATTTTTTCTTGGAGAATAGCTGCGACACCAACAACTCCAGCAGGTTCAAGAATGCGACACTCGTTTTCCAGAGTCCACCGAATCGCTTCAAGTAACTTGGCTTCCTCGACCAATATCACATCATCAACTACTAGTCGGGCGATGTCAAGGTTGATTTGCTCAGTATTTCCAGCCAATCCATCAGCGATTGTGGGTTCGATGGGTACATGAAACAAGCGTCCTGCTAGGTAGTTTTCGTAGAAGGCCCGTGTTGCTGTAGTCTGGATGCCAATGACCCTAATCGTGGGGTTGACGGTTTTAGCCCAGATTGCTATGCCGCTGATGAGGCCTCCTCCGCCAATGGGAACTAGAAGTTTATCCGCTTCGGGAAGATCTTCCAGTACTTCGTAGCCAACCGTTCCCTGGCCTGCGATTACCTCTGGATCAGCATAAGCGTGAACCAATGTGGCCCCTGTCTCTTCGACAAGTTGAACGCTGTAAGCCGCTGCTTCATCATAGTTTGCACCTTTGTATACCACATCTGCACCGTAATTCTTACATTTGCCAACCTTTAGCGGCGAGGCGCCAACTGGTACCACAATCGATGCAGGAACACCCCTCTGTTTGGCAGCATAAGCAACCGCAAGCCCATGGTTTCCTGTAGAAGCTGTAACAACACCTCTGGCAGCTACTCCTGAGGGAAGTGATGCAATTTTGTTATAAGCGCCTCTAAGCTTGAAAACGCCAGTACGCTGTAGAGACTCCCATTTAACGGAAACAGGAACCCCTGCAATTGAACTAAGCGCAGAAGAGGGCTCTAAAGGCGTATGAAGCACTACTCCTGCTAGACGTTTTCGTGCCTTGAGAATCATAGTTGGTGTAACCAAGGTCTGGGACATCTTTGATTGCGGCATAGCATCACATTCATTCTAAGTGTTTAGTAAGACCATTAATATTTTGAGAAATGCATACATAGAGAGCTAAGTCTCGCCCTTCTGCACGGGTTTATAAGGGCGGAGTAATTCACTAGACACAAACACCCCAAGAGAAGAGTGATTCCAATGGCAATGGAAGAATTAATGCATATTACATCATGCCGCAAGTGCGGCGAGCCAAAGGTCATTACTGCCGCTGTTTCAAAAGGAAAGCGCGGCAGGCATGGAGAAGTGCTCATAAAATTGGTGCACCGATGCCCTGAACACGGACGAGAAAAAGGGACACTTGTCCCGTTAGGCCTAATCGAAGAGGGCAGACATTTCATTAAAGAGAATTTATTCCGATGTAAGCGCTGCGGCGGTCATTGCGACATCGTTGATACCAAACCTGACGGTGGCCATGTCATCTTCAAAATTCGATGTCCAGACCACGGCACCGGAAAAAGGAAAATCAGTCAATTAGTCTTTGATATGATAATGGATGAACGTCCACCTCATCATCCACCACCTCACCCGCATGACCCCCATGCTCCTCCGCATGACCCACACGATCCGCATCGTCCACATCCTCCGCACGATCCACATCATCCTCGACCTGGGTTCTGTCCGAGCTGCGGAGCGAAAAACCCAGATCCTGATAGCAAGTTCTGTGCTCATTGTGGAGCTCCCCTCTAGACTGAATCCATTCATACCTGAGTTATCTTCAGCCAGCGGCAAAACAAACCCTAGGTGTGCTGCTTGATTGAAGGTAGTAGTTGACTACTGCTTCAGTTTTGGGGCTGGTGGGATGACCTTACGAGCTGACGTGAGGTAGCCAGTGTGGCCTATCATCCGTGTGGCAGGTCGAGTCTTTCCAATTCGCGCGTGGATTTCCCTTTCGATGAGTTCACGGGTCTGTATTTCGGCGAAGTGCGACTCGTAGAGGGCTTGAACAGTCCGCTGAACCTGTTCAATCGTTGGTGAAAATGAGATAAAGACAGTCCCACCCAGTAAGGCGTTATACGCTAGGGGAACTACCTCCCAGGGCGTCGCCATATCTAGAACCACTGCATCTACTTCTTGTTCCTCTATGCCCTTCAGTATGTCTTGTTGTTTAATTGTAACATACTTCTCTAGCCCCACTCTTTCAATGTTCTTACGTGCAGTTTCAGAGAAGTCTTCCCGCAATTCGTAGGAGTAGACATGACCCTTGGGTTGAACGTGATACCCAAGGATGCTTGTGAGGGCTCCGCTTCCTGTCCCTGCCTCCACGACAATTGAACCTGGACCAATCCCTGTCAGAAGAAGGATTAGGCCAGCATCCTTTGGATAGATTATGTTGGTTTGCCTGCCCATTTTCAGGGCAAGATCACGGGGCAAGGGCGGTAGGGCAGCGATTTGTTTGCCAAGACTAGTCGCGACAAAGCTCCCATACTCTCGCCCAATTATGTCGTCAAATTGGATGATTCCCCGATGCAGGTGAAAGGACTTACCTGCTTCAACCCGGAGTAGCCATGTCTTCCCAGGCTCCATATAGAATAAGACATAATCACCCTCAAGAATTTTGGTCATTGAAATCCACCAACCTGCCTACCATCTATTCCCCCTTTTTCAGCCTTCCGACAAGAACAACAGAAGCGAAATACCAAAAGCCTAGGGTGCATACAACACTATTCTAGAAATGGAAAGCTTGGATTTAGAATCAGTGCAAAGCAACCCCTGTGTCAGGGAAGCCCGTCACTACGAACAGAGAGAGGATGGTTCTGTTCAATGCGGCGTTTGTGAGAGACGCTGTAAAATGAAGAAGGGGAAACGAGGCTACTGCGGAGCACGAATCAATTTTGATGGAACCCTCTACGTTTTGACCTATGGGGATATCAGCTCCATCAACGCGAATCCCATTGAGAAGAAACCTTTTGCCCACTTCCATCCAGGAACGAACGCCCTAACAATTGGAGGCTGGGGCTGCAACGCTGCCTGTCCTTGGTGCCAGAATTGGAGCATCAGTAAACGTCATCCAAACCCAAGCCGCTGCGATTACCTATCCCCTGAAAGGTTTGTAGAACAGATAAAACGGAGAGGCTGCCATGGAACAAGTTACTCATTCAGTGAGCCCACGACTGTCTTTTTCGAGTACTCACTAGATGCCATGCCCAAAACCCGTTCTGCTGGCTACTACAGCACCTATGTCACAAACGGCTACATGACGATTGAAACCCTTGAGCGCCTTGCAGAGGCGGGGCTAGATGCTATGAATATAGATATCAAGGGGTGCCGCGAAGAAATTCAGCGCTATTGCGGACTCGATGTAGAGAAGGTCTGGCGGAACGCACAGTTAGCCCGTAATCTTGGAATCTGGGTGGAAATCACCACTCTAGTGATTCCAGGAGTAAACGACACGACCAAGTGCTTATCCACCATTGCAAATCGTATCCACAACGATTTGGGAGCTGAAGTACCCTGGCACGTGAGTGGTTTTCGTCCAGCCTATAAATCCGAAGAACACGGGTTAACAACACCGACCCCGCTTAAAACCCTCGAAAAAGCCCACTCCATTGGCCAGAAAGCAGGACTTCACTACGTCTACATCGGGAACGTGTGGAATCATCCCGCCGAAAATACTTACTGCAAGAATACTAGTTGTAGAGCATTACTCGTAAAAAGAATCGGCTATGACATCCACCTCGTCGACTTAACTTCAACAGGGCACTGTGGCAAATGCCAAACCCAAAACCATTTCATAATGCCACCTACTTAGACTCGAATAGCCTAGACGGAATAGAGACTAGATACTTGAATGCCAAAAACTTCCAAACAAGTCGGACTATGCCCAAAATGTGACAGCATATTAACAAAAAAAGACATCTCACGAATTAAAATTAGAAGCTGACCACACACGTCCTTTGCATTCATATGCAACAAATGCCAGTACATTCTCGGATGCGGATGGTAAAAGACTAAACAAAACCCAGTCTCCCTTTCGACATGCGACTCGATTGTTCATGCCTATACTAGTAAAAAGCGGAAACAGTTAAGGGCTCCTACATCTAAGTTTGGACACTCCTATAGGAGGAAAAAGAATGCCAAAAGGAATAGAAGCGTTCAAGTGTTCAAACTGTGACGCTCCCCTTGCTGTCTCTCCCGACGACGCAGTAATTACCTGCAACTTCTGCGGTAACACTGTCACCGTTGAAGGCCAGAAAGTCTCTAAACACTTCGTCTTAACACCGACAATCGGTAGCGGCGAAGTGCAAGACAAAGTTCGTAAATGGGTTGGACGCGGAGGAAAAGCACGAGTTACCGAGGCTCAGCTCAGATTCGTCCCGTATTGGGTTGAGTCGATGAATGCGGCTACTCGGTTTCAAGGATACAAGCGCCACGAAGACACTGAATACTACACAGATTCTTCAGGACGACGTCAATCAAAGACAGTTGTAACCTACGCGCCCATCGATGGTCGCTTCAACGAGGACCGTTCACTAAATGTCCTTGGTCGCCGAGGTGCAATGTTCTACTCATTTGATGAGATGGATAAGGCACTCAAGGTGACAAAGCGAGACATTAAGACGTTCAAGTATAGTACGATAACCCGAATCGAGAAGAGACCGGTTTTCCTGAACAGTGAGCTGAGCGATGAAGATGCTTTTGAAATCGCTCGAACCAAGGTATCTCAGGAACACCGATCCCGTGCAGAAAGTGGAGCTACTAAAATCTGGGATTGTAAGACGAATATCCGCAAACTCGGAGCATATCTACTCCACGTACCACACTGGATGGTCCGCTACCAGTTCGGTTCTGAAACTTATAGGGTCGGAATCGATGGTCACACAAAGAGGGTGCTAAAGGGCGAGGTTCCAGTCTCAACTGCATTCCGGGGTGGCATGTTCATCCTGAGCATCATCGGCCTTGCTATAGGATCCATTGGTGCACAGGTACTAGCCATGTATTTGCCTGGTTTGGAAGCTATAGCATTTGTCCTGATAATTATCGGACTCATCATCGCTTGCATAGGAACCCAGCAATCCTTCAAGATATCGTCCGAAAAACGCGAATAGAACATAGAATAATGAAAGGTGAAACAAGAAAATGACACAATTAAGATGTCCTAACTGCGATGCTAATCTGAGCGTTCACCCCTCGGACGCCATCATCACCTGCGAATACTGTGGTTCATCCTTCGAGCCTGGCGGAGAAAAGATGAAGAGACACTACGCAATGAAGGTGAACTTTGGTCAAGGAGAAGCCTTTGACACCCTTAAAGCCTATCTTGTGAAAGTGCCAGGTGTTTCCAACGACCTCGCATCAATCATCTCGTTCAAGGATGGATACATGACCTACTATCCATACTGGGTCTACAATGTGAAAGGCGTCGTGTCCTATGTGGGGCGCGACCGTAAGGCTACCTTCCGTGATAAGGTTAAACGCCGATATTCCAGCATCCACTGGGAATGGGTCGACGAAGCAGGTCGCGAAGAACAAACCCGCCAGATACGTCTATACGCTGGTCCCCAAGTACGACGGGAAATCCAGAATTATCCTATTGCCACTCGTGGTCGTCGCTACTTCAACCTCAAGGAGGCACAGAAGTACACCGCGAACATCGTCTTCTCACGAGTCCCCGAGGAGCAGGCAAGACGGCAGGCTATCGCCAAGACCCGACAGATGATAATGAACCGAATCCAGAAGGAGACCGAACAAATCGACAACATTCGCGAAAGTTTCACAGTCACAGACCACGCCTACGTACACGTTCCCATCTACAGCATGAAATTCACTGCAGGAGGCGGGAAGGTTTACGAAGCTGCCCTTGACGCCTCTAATGGTCGTGTCCTATACTCAGACATCCCACGAACCACAGGCTTCAAGCTGAAAGCTGGCTTCACTACCATCTTCTGGTTCATCTTAGCAGCGGTGGGCGCCGCCATCATATTCCTATTCCCCTCATGGCTCTACGCGGGAATAGGACTACTCGTCATTGCCCTAATACTGGGAATCATGACCCTCGTCCTCTCCTTCCGACAAACCGCCGCCGAATCCGCCCGCTAAACCAGGAAACCCCTCAGTACTCCCCAGAACTCGCTCTAGCGCCACAGGAGTGGAGAAAAGGTAAAACACGCTCTCAAAGGAGATGGAAAACACTCCACACGCAACACGATAGACTTTATAAGAGCGAAATCCAAACCCTAAAGTAGTCACCACTGAGGTGAACACATTTTGTCCCCAGAAGACAAGCCTAGCATTATGGAAAAGGTTGACGACGAACGGACATTGGGTCAAAAAATTATGAAGCTAATCCCAGGTTGGAGAGGCTATCGTATCAAGGAGGAGCGCCGCAACGCTGACCGGATTCTCCGCGACCAGCTAGTTGAACGACTCCGCCGAACCCAAGAGACCATCGAAGATATTCGCCGCGAGGTTGTAGAGGCTGAGCTAGAAGGCGCTTATACGACCATCAGGTCACTGACTAGCCGTACTGAGCGGCTCATTAGCAAAATCGAACACGCCGATTATGGATACCGTCCCTTCTTTGATGCCATTAAAATCAAGGAAGACGATTTGATGAACATGCTTCGGTTCGATTCTTGGTTCGCTGAGGTAATTCAGGATTTCGACAGGTTAGCGGGAGAAGTCTTAGACAGTGTTTATGATGATCCCACCGCGGCTCTGAAGCAGATTAAGGAGCTTAGGAGAATGGTCTCCCGGATGACCAAGAAGTGGCGAGACCGCGCCGATGTTATAATGGGCGTCGAGATAATCTAAGTCATTCTTGGTGTTTCCCTTTTGTCGAGGAGTAATCCTCGACTTCTCTCTTCTTTTTGTACTTGATATCGAGTTAGGTCAGTTGCCTTATATTTTGAAGTCTATAGCGTGGCGGGCCCGCCTGACAAGAGTAGATAACCGTTTTTGCGTGAGCCCTGTGGAGGAGGCGATGGTTCTCAGCGGCTTGACCAGTAAATCGTTTAGCGTGTAGATTCGTGCAATAGAGAACTGACGATGTTCAGCTGTGCTTAGGCCCCGGAGAAACGTGATGGGGTAAAAACGGTGTTTGAGGACAAGAGCATTTAGACTCTCGTTTGCTGGAGTGGACCAGCCAGTGAATCCTAGTCCTCGACAGCTTGCGTATCGTTCAGCCTGGGGGGAGAGTTTGGTGTTTGATACTATGCGATACTTTGTAAATTTGAGGGAAGTAACACCTCGCTTGTATCCTTCCTGGAAATCCTCAAGTATTGCTCGGGCGATTCTTACTACATCAAGCCCAGTTTGAGTATGATAATTGCTATGGTGTTTGACCTCCAAAACAGTGTTTTCCCTTCCTCGGCGAAGGACACCGTCGATCTCGTGTTCCCCACACCTCCCTGCCCAAATACCTCCTGCCTGCACTTTATAACCAGTGAGTTTAAGTAAGCCTCTGATGAACACTTCAAAATCAGGGTATGGGCGAATCAATGCGAGGGACTCACGGAGATTAATTCCATACCTTGCGAGAGAGGGAACCCGACGAAGTTCTCGTTGGAGGAGGCGTGCCAATTCGCTGGTGAGAATACCGTCAAAGACCTGCTCTTCGACTAAACGCACAACCCTCTCTGCAACCTCTGGCGACGCGCCCATCTGCCTCGCAGACCGCAGCAACTTCTCTCGCTTGAAAGGCTCTTGGCGCCCATCTGCCTTAACTACCATAATCACCAAACACAGGCACCACCAAGTAATCAGACAATTCTTTCCTGTCCATTCACCATCATAAATGATAAGACTTTCCCGTCACACACAAACCCGAAAAGTTCAAAAAGCCGAAACAAGACCTCCAATACAGATATTACATACAAATTCCCTAGAGAGTGATTCAAAAAATGCCCGAAATAATCGAATGGAAACGTATGCGAAAGAACGAAATCATCTTTCGCTGGCCAAACGATACAATCAAATGGGGTTCCCAGTGCCTCGTCCGCGAGAACCAGAACGCTATCTTCTTCCGAGATGGTAAGGCACTCGACGTGATGGGAGTTGGAAGACACACCATCACAACAGCCAATGTCCCGATTCTCACAGGAATTCTACGACGCATCGCAGGATTCAGTAAATCCCCATTTACTGCGGAGGTCTTGTTTCTGAATTTCACCAAGTTTCAGGGTAAATTCGGCGGCAAGGGACAGACCAAGGACCTTGCTCCCCTGAAGTTCCATGGCGAGTTCTGGTTCGAAATTGAGGATGCCCAGATTTTCGCTAACGAAATCGTCGCTGGTCAGAACTACACAACCCAGGATGTCACAGACTTCATTCGGTCAAAGTTCACAGAACTGGTCATTGACGAGCTTTCTGGTTACAAGCTTGTCGACACCATGACCAGGCTTGATGAAACCAGTATGAAGCTACACACCCGCCTAGAAGACAAGTTTCTAGAATATGGAATGAAGCTGTTAGACGTTGCCTTTGCTGGTGTCGATACTACACCAGAGTACCGTGAGCGCCTCTTCTTCACTGCACAGGGTGTTTCTGGTGACGGTTTGCTCACTGCTGAAACTCTGCGACGTAGCGCTGAGGCTATGGGTCAGGGCGGCGGTGCGGCTAGTGCTGGTGCCAGTATCGTCTTGTTCCCGCAGATGATCGAGATGATGAGGACTTCACAGAAGCCAGCGGATTCGGGCGTCACACACGTAGCCTGTCCCCACTGTGGTGAAGCGGCACCCCTCAGTAAGGGTAAGCCGCCCAAGTTCTGCCCCAACTGTGGTAAACCGCTCAGAAAACCTGCCCAGCAGGCTGCTAAGGCGAAGAAATTCTGCCCCGAATGCGGCGCTGCTGTTAAGGGTAAGGGCAAGTTCTGCAGCGAGTGCGGTTCGAAACTTGAATAGTGCTTGAGGGCGACTCGCCCTCCCACTCCTCTTTTTTCCTTGGATATGTGAGTGCAGTTTAGGTTAGTTTGCTCACTCTGTTGATGAAAGTCCACTTCGTTTAGGCATAGGATTCTTTCCAGCAGGATTGATTTTTCCTTTTCAACTAGGGAAAGTGGGATGTGTTTTCGGCTAGTGTATCGCAGGAAAGCGTTTTTATCTACATCCTTTAATGGGTTGGCATTAATTCCGAGAAGGGTTTCTATGAGAACAACTGTAATTCGTCTTCTCTTGTGTACTCTGATTCTACTTCCCCTCCTTCCAGCCTCACCCACATTCGCAACGAATGGTGCTGCACTTAACACAGCTATTGAGGTGCCTGAGTATGAGGTGGCAGAAGTTGTATCGGAAGGGGTGGACACGACACCGCCAGCAATCAATCTAGGGCTGGCAAATTACACTTCTAATCATATTGAGAACAATGGCTTCGAATCATGGAGTAATGCTTATACTCCTGAGGAATGGAATAGTTTCGCCTCTGGAGACACATATACATGGTTTGCTCAATCCCCCCAGCCAGTTTATGAGGGATCCTATTCAATTGGTATGCAGTGTCGAACACCCTATTATCGAGCTACTACGGCCCACTGGCGACAATATGGTCTCAGTGTCGACATGGGCAACCTGAACCTCACTTTTGAATATTACATAGACAAGAATGATGATCCCGCCACTGACTATTTCTACCTCATGCTCTATCTCTATAATGGCAGCGATTCTTGGAGAATGTACTACTATTTGAATGGTACAACCTCTTCAACTAATTCTAGTTCGAACGCTTACTTCCTATTGAATGAACCATCGCTTCAATGGAATCGTTTTTGCAGGAATATCACCGATGACTTTGTGAATGTTACAACGTTTTCTGGTACTGTGGATTCTAATCTTCATCTCCAAGAAATACAGTTCTATGGGTATGCATCTGGAGACGCCGCTGATTATTTACGCACTTTCGTAGATGATGTTTATGTTGTCAACGAGACAAACGCTTATGTTTGGATTGGTGGAGCGACAGAAGATGGGAACTTTGAAAGTGGCGTTATTGATCCTTGGTGGCGTTCGGGTAGCTATGACGCTGCAAGCCTATACCAGAGCAGCGAAGTTCATGGCGGTAGCTGGGGTCTAAACATCACTGCAATCTCATCCGGAAACGATAGTTACACTTACGCCTATAGCACAACTAAAACAAGGCTGACCAGTCAAAACCAAGGAATCCTTAGCTTTTGGTGGAACCTCAGCTATCAGAATGCTGACCAAGATAGCTTTTCCTTTGTCTATCTGCAGTGCACGAATGGTATAACTAGCTTGTATCTCTATTACTTCTTGGGATATGGTGGAACGAGCTTCCCGCGAAGTAATTCCTCGCCGTCTTTGCTTGTCTATAGAGCAGATAGCTTCAATGATACTAGTGGGTGGAACCATTTTCAGAGAAACATCTGGAACGATGCAGCGTCCTTCTTCGGTACTGATGAAATACTCGTTGAGAGTGTTCGGTTTGAATCGGATGCTGGTAGTGCGGGTTCAGTTACGACCAGCTTAATTGACGATGTTTCCTTGGTTGCTCGGGCAATCAATGACGGCAACTACGAGGACCAGCGAGGGGCTGGTACCAATATCCGGGGTTGGGATGTCGAGAACTCTTATTTCACGGTGACAGACATCTATTGTGTCTCAGGCAGCAAAGCAGCCAACCTTACTGTACCCACAGGAGAGTCGTGGACTAGAGAACAGCCTCTTCAAGGGCGCCCACTAAATGGCACCCGGGAAACATACCTGGATGTCATGTGGCGGCTTGAGAATTATACTGCCCCTGACGAAGTCTGTTTAGAGGTTGTACTAGATGATGGTAAAGTGATGAGGTACTATATGGCTGCCACTACTCTGCCCGCGAATGGTACAACTGCTTACTTTAACGAGACTGGTGTCGGAACAACTAGCACTTGGATGACAATGCACAGAGATTTGAACCATGACTATCTAGCCGCCTTTGGTGGTTTACCCAACACAAAGATAGAATCAATCTTCCTGCGTGATACAAGTACAAGCGGTGGACAGCTACAGCTCATACTTGATGATCTCTACCTCTACGACGATAATGCACCCTATGTTACAAATGTTGGTCATACTGTTGCCACTCATGACCAGCAAGTCAATGTGACAG
>JAEOTB010000089.1 GCA_016840065.1 Candidatus Hermodarchaeota archaeon
GTTTATGTGCTGTACTGACCATCGGAGGAGTGCCCATTGGAGGCTAGTGTACCTACCATCGGGGGCGTCACCTGCAACATACTCTATCAGGTCAGCATCGGAATTCCCACGAATCATCCAACAATCCTGACCTCTGAGGAGATGAAGGGTTTCGTTGGGCTGTGGTCCCCCTGTGAAATCACCGGCTACGATAATTCCATCAATCTGGCGTTTATCGATATCCTCTAGGACCGCAGTGAGAGCTGGTAGGTTCCCATGAACATCGGCAAGAACCGCTATTTGCATATTTATTCCCAAGATAACGTTGTTGCTTGGATTTTCAGAGACAGTGAAGTGGATTTGATTGAAGCCTTACATTGGAGCAGAAAGGATCACAATCGTCCAGAGGAGGACAAATATTAACTGGAGCCCCAGCATCCCCAGAATCGATGCGACTAACAAGTCGTAGAAGTACATTGAGAAACCCATTTGGAAGAAAAGATAGATGGAGAACCCGGATAATAGGACAATGGGGATAAAGAGCACCCAGAGTAGAAGCGTTCTTCGTTTAAAGTCACTTACTGTGACTCTTTCCTGTGCAAATCGGTGCAGGAAGCGGATAGTCATCCATGTGCTCAGGATAACCAGCAAGGCTGCGATGAGTGAGAAGCAGAGGGCCTGAACATCTGGCAAGAGAAAGAGGACCTCAAAATCAGACATCCACAGATTTAGACCAAAAAACACTAACACGAGCAGGGCGATAAGTCCAGCGAGAACGCTGAAACTGCGGGAAATATGGAGCATTCGAGCAGCGGTTCGAACTGATGGCATAGAAGAATCTTTCCTGGCTAATCCTATTTAAGCGCAGGTGCTGCAAAGCATCCTCCAAAGGAAGTTGATTCTAAGTCATTCTTACGATGATATATGTGAAGATGATCGCGCTAATAGTTAGAGGGCGAGATAATGGATAAGCTGTTTGGTCATGTTGAGGAGATCGTCAATACGTATCCATTCATCAGCTGCGTGGGCTGCTGAGAAATTGTCAAAGGCTGCAGGGCCAACCATGACGAAATGGAAGTCCTTGAGAACCTCTGCGACATGCCCCATGTCTGATGAGCCGGAGATTCCTGCATAGATTATCTCGTCATCCTTATACCCCTTGACCGCTTGTAGAGCTTCTCTCATCCGTTTTAGGTAGGGGCTCTGCAGATCCAGTTTGAGGGCAGGATAACAGTGTGCAAAGTCAACTACTACGTCGAGGGCCTTGCTCTTGGCTTTCCCTCGCTCAACCGCTTCCTTTATTTCGCGGACCACATCCTCGTAATGTTCTTCTGGGATGTAGCGGCGGTTAACAATCACTTCGCATTCGGAGGGAACAATGTTGGATTTGGTGCCGCCCTTGATGATGTCGAGATTGAACATTGGCGTCATCTTATCGGAAGGAGCACCCAACGACTTGAGCAAGGGGATGGTTGGGACTGAGGATTCTCGTTGTTCCACCTCCGCCTTTAAGGCGAGGAGTTCATTGAGGATTGGCACCATAGCCTCTACGGCGTTGACGCCGAGAAAGTTCATCCCCGAATGGCAGCTACGCCCCTTGGTTTTAATGAACACATCCACGTCGCCAGCGGTGCCTACAATCATTAGGGGAAGTTGGACACCTAGTTCGGTATTGAGGAAGTGACCCTTGACGTAACCTTCCTTAGCGAGGTGATAAATACCCGGGTAAACACCGATTTCCTCGTCAGTGCAGAGTGTGCAGATTAGGTTGAAATGAGGGGTGAGGTCCAACTCGTCGATGACCTCTATGGCAACGAGCATCCCGGCAATGCCACACTTCATGTCCAGAACGCCACGCCCATAGATTTTGCCATCCTCCACAACGCCAGCGAAGGGGTCCTTGGTCCAGGGCTCTTCGACGGGCACCACGTCCATATGCGCATAGATTGTGACGTGCTCCTCGCTGTCGTGGTCACGGGTGGCGACCAGGTTGACCCTAGGACCCTCCAAGGGATAAGGGATGGTTTTCACTAGCTTGTCGGGGACGGTGACTCGTTCAGTGTGAAATCCCAACTTTCTGAAGAGGGGTTCGGCATAGTCGACGAGGTCTTCATAGTTGTTGCCTGGTGGCACCACTGTGGGTATCCGGATGAGGTCTTGCAGGATTCTGGTGATGTGATCCCTCTTTGCTTCCACGGCCTTGAAGACCTGCTCAATTGACGGCGATGTTGACGCTGGACGATCAGACAAACCTAACACCGCCTATACGATGAGATTACGATACTCATATACCCTGCTCTTTGGCTCTATCCGGGAGGCTCTCCCAGAACTTCCGAGGTGGATGCTCTATCTTGTCCACGTGTCGTTTGTCATGGAAACATTTCTCGCAATACGGGTCACCCTGCATCAGTGTCTTTGGCATAGTGTAGACAAAATTCGGGTTTCGTGATTCAAATGATGCGGTGTCACCATAACAACACAGAATGTGACAGAGCTCAGGATCGCCTAATGGTTCTGATACATCATGAAGGACGCACCGCTCCACCCGCCAGCCGAATTTCCCTTTACTCATTCGAAATCCTAGTCCGAAGCTCGGGTGGGAGCCTTCCTCTTCCTCCGTTTCCCAGAATGTATCGAGGTCTTCTAAACTCAAATCTGGTTTTGCCCTTTCGTATAATAAGCCGTTGATGTATTTCTTCAGATACTCGATCGCCTCTTCCCGCCCTAACATCTCACAGAGGACGAGGGAACGATAATAGGCTGCAAAGAGGCGAGCCTTGTCTTCTCGATGCCAGGTCATTTCCATTGTTTCTGAAGCGTAATCGCTGGGTATCTCCAGCAGTTGAAAGGCGTAGGTGAAATATAATCGCTGTATTGCTGATAATTTGCTGACGACCTCAGATAGTCGTGGGATCTGTATGGAATCAATATCTGGTAGGGGTTTTGTGACAAGGGAGAGCAGCTTGTTCTCAAGTGCCTGAAGATACTCGGTAACAATCTTAGGTTTGGTCTTTCGGAGCCCCTCTAGGAAATGGTCAAAAAGGCTCAGAATCCGTGACAAGGAATCGGGTATGTTGACTATAGTGGTTTCATTATTGGTGAAGGTATCCGTTCTCTTCATTTCCATTATTCATTCCTCTTCCAGTTCCACGACTTAGAATTCTTTAATAACCGTTACGTTCCCGGCACCGATAGGTCATGACTAGATAGAGGAGATGGTTGGATAATCGGTGTGTGGTTAACGCTGTGTGGCGGCTATTTGAGGTATCCGCGGTTGTCGAAGGAGGTGACAGCGAGGGTCCATCCAATGAGGCTTATGATTTGGAGTGTGACGACGCCTCCGAGAAGGGCGAGCGCCCAGAACATCTCTTCCACGATGAAACCGATGATGAAGTAGGAGGCAACGAAGGCAATCCCAAAGGCAATGGCAATTATCGATAGCACGATAAGGAGGCGGATTTTACCGCGAAAATTTGTTATCGTGGGACTACTCGAGCTACGAAGAATCGACACCATATTCAAACTGATGATTGCCGTGATAAAGATTGGAATACAAATCCCGTAGACAAGCAAATAGGGGAGGATAGCAAGAGGATGGGGGAGAGGGTCTGCGAGGAGATTCCAGATAAAACCGGCGAATGCTGCAATCCCAGCAATCCAGCCCATGATTTGACCCATTAGGAAATAAGCTCTAACCGTTGATCGTGAAGGCATACGAATCCCATATTACACTACTCAATCGGACATAAAAGTTAGTTAGTCGAGATGTAATTCGTAGATGGCCCATGTCGCAACGTCTTCAAATCCCAATGCGACGACGACGGGCTCGAACACAAGAAGATTGTGCATCAAGTCGACAAGGAAATATTTGTGGTTCTTGGTGATGGCATTGTTTACGGTTTGGGTGATGAGCTGGGTGAAGTAGTCGTCAGTTGCGGCAGCAATGTAGTAGGTGGCGATGATGTCTTTCCTCTCTCCGTGAGGGATGGCAAAACAGTATCCGGCGAGTTCATCTTCCTTGCGAATGACCAGATGACTCACCATATCTTCTCGGGTGTCGACTTCGAGAATCCACTTCTTTGCCCGTTCTTTTGGCATCTTGAACCAGAAGGACACACCATCCGCACATTCTTCAAGGTCACGCTTTGCATCGAATGGCAACAGGTCGGATGTCGGACCCTCTAATGGCCCCTTGTCGAGGTAGTAGTAATAGTAGTGTTTGTAGCCGAAGGGGAAATCCTTGTGGGGGGTGAACCCCCATTTCTCCATGAGCGGGATGCTGCCAGGCCGCATCGTAGAGACACGGGTTTGGGCTAGTTTGACACCTTTGGTACGTAATGCCGTCAAGGCCTTTTTCATGAGTAGGTCGGAGGCTTCTTCGTGTCCGGGTAGCACACGAGGTGGGTCGATGTAGGCAGCCATGCCTTCAACGTAGTTCATCGCGGGTCCAACCCGTCTTGGTATCACCAAGAGAAATCCCACCATCTTGTCGCCTTTGAAACAAGAAAACTGGGTTTCGGGGTCAAAGTTTCTCTCCGAATAGATTTCCTGGAGTTCTTCGAGGGTGTAGTGGAAGGGCCACGCCCAGTCCTTGGAGACTTCCTGTCCGATTCGTGCCTGGTCCTCCTCAAACCCGGGTTCATGAGATCTAATCTTGTAACTCGACAATGAATCTACCTCGTTGAAATGATATTTAGGAGCACTAGCTTGAAAAAGGATAAAAGCTGCCTTTGGGGCATTTTGTTGGAGATGATGATTGTGACCTTGGATGGATTTGTAACTTGTCCGTGTTGTAGCAGTCAAGTCCGTGTAGGTCGATTCTACGAATCGGAACCACCAAGCCTTGAACAGTGGGTTCAGCAACCCAAGCAGTATTATGAGGTTGATATTTTTCGAGTTGAATGCCAAGAATGCGGTGCCCAGTTCAACACGTCTGCCTTATACGGTGCCACTTTATGGTTTGTAGAACCCTAACTTGAAGAAAGTATTTGCGATGGTGTAGTGGTGGAATCTTTGTCAAGGAGACCCCGTTTACCTCCAGGTCAGCAATGGATTACCGAGTTCCCTGTAAGAACCGTGGAACGTCAGCCTGCACCCTTTAACCCACTCACCTGGACATTAGTCATTGACGGAGAAGTTGATACACCAACGACCCTGTCGTACAAGGAGCTGCGAGCCTTGCCAACGTCGAAGGTGACCAGCGATTTTCACTGCGTTGAGGGTTGGTCGGTACCCGATAACGTTTGGGAGGGCGTTCTCTTTACTACCCTCGCACTCCAAGTAGAGCCAAAGCCGTCAGCCCGGTATGTGACGTTCCATGCTGAGCACGAATATGCTTCCAGTATTTCATTGCCTACTGCGCTTGAAGGTGATGTCATTCTAGCCTGGAGCCGGAATGGAACCCTCCTGAGTGTCGACGACGGAGGACCTCTTCGCCTGGTCGTGCCCTGTCTCTACGCTTACAAATCGGTCAAGTGGGTCCGCCGAATCACCTTCACTCGTAATGTCGAGTTAGGCTATTGGGAGCAGCGAGGGTTCCACCAAGAAGCTGACCCCTGGCGAGAACAACGACAGAGCTGAATTGCTAGGAAAAAAGGAGAGGTGGAAGCCAAAGGAACTAGGCTTCCTAGAACCTCGAATCCGTCAGATTTGCCTACGTCGACGCTTGGCTAGCCCGAGTCCAAGGGCAGCTGCGACACCGATGGCGATAGCTGTCACTGGGAATCCTGGAATAGCGGGTGGGGGTGGTTGCACGGTGACCATGAAGGTGCCAGTCAGTGTGTTGCCCGCAGGGTCGCTGACCGTCACGTACAAGCCATAGGTGCCTATACCGAGTGCGACGGTGTTGGTGACCACACCATCTGCGTCGATGGCAAAGGTGGTGGTGTCGTTGAGTGTCCAAGCTGCTAAGCCTTGAGCATCGGTGGCATTAAGGTCGTAGCTGAAGGACACGCCAGCAATCGCAGTCTGGTCGGCGGGTGCGGGGTCCCAGGTGGGTGCGACTTGGTCGGGGATTACGAAGAGCCAGCCTTGTTCGTAATTCGGTGTTGAGAAATTAAGGAAGCCAGAGACAGCGATGCCAAGACTGCAATCAGCTAGCCCATGGCACGAGTCATTATCCGGACCGCCGTAGCTTTCATTCCAGAGCTGGGTCCCGGAATCGTCTGTGTAAACCACCCAGAAATCAGTGTTTCCGTCGCTTGTGCGGTTTGTATCTCCAGCGAGGACGAATCCACCGGAGCTGTAGGCAATCAGTTCTCGGCAGACTTCCCTACCATCACTCCAGCCGTAGGTTTCGTTCCATTGATGAGCGCCAGTGTCGTCGGTGCGGATGAGCCAGTAATCCGAACGGAGTGTGCCGTAGTTAATAACAGAGCCCGAGACGGCAAAGCCGCCATCAGAGCATTCCACGGCATAAGAGCCGTATTCGTAACTACCAGCATCAAATGTTCGATCCCAGAGCATGTGCCCCGTGCCATTCGTTCGCACTATCCAGAGATCATCGTCGGGAGTGAAACGGCTACGAGCAGCTAAATGAGTAGTGGGTTTATGTCCAGTGAGTAGGAAGCCACCGGAACTCACCTCAATTACCGAGTAGGCAAGGTCACTATAGATACTTCCATAGCTTTGGTTCCAGAGGTGGTTTCCTGAAGTGTCAGTGCCGACCAACCATATGTCCAAGTCCCCACCAAAGCCACTGGTGAACCCGGTAATAGCGAAGCCGCCCGTGCTCATTTCTACGATATCCTCGCCAAAGTCGCTCCCTGGTGTGTCGTAGGTTTCATTCCAGAGAAAGCCACCGTTTGCGTTGACGCGCACAAGCCAGAAGGCAGATACCGTTACGCCGAAGCTGTCAGTGTATCCTGCGAGGGCGAAGCCGCCATCGCTGCACTCGACTAACGAAGAGAGAAAGTCATAACCTGGACCACCGTAGGTGTAGTTCCAACGAATGTCGCCGTTTGCCTCGGTGCGAACGAGCCAGCCATCAGTATTACCCGCTCCGTAGCTGTCGGTGTATCCGACTATGGCGAAGCCGCCATCACTACATTCGATAACCTCTCCACCCGAATCCCAACCCACTGAACCGTAGGTTTCGTTCACGATGGGTGATGGAGCCTGTCGAGTCGGATATCGGTTAAGTAATGCCGTCTCTATACCTGTGGATGCTGAGGGTAGCTGTGTGGGTTGCCCCACCACTTGCAATAAAAGTAGGGCTAGTATTAACCCAGAAACAAATAAGAAATTCTTTTTCATTTTAAAATTCACTGAATCCAGTTTGTAAGTGTAAATGGGTTGTTTTGCGTATTAAGGCTTCTGGGTTGAAAGAAAGAGGGAGGAGAGGAAGCCTAAGGGGCTATGCTGTGAATATATTATTCCCATTTGAAATCAGTGGAGAGCAATTCGTGTAGTTGCTGGTTATAGTATGTGAAGAACTTTCTGAGTTCGGTTCTTGTAGAAGCTTTCATCTTCGGGTATTTCCCCACATTGTATTTCCGTGTTGCCAACAATCCTTCATGAGGAATATTCAGAAACTGCGTGACTCTCTTCAGGAGAGTTACTGGTTTAGTTAAGAGCTGTTGAGTAGACAGGACTAGAAACTGATTTCTGGGAAACTGATTGAACCAGGGTTTGAGTGAATTGATGTAAATTCCCCTCGTCTTGTAGGAGTACAATCGGTATCTGTGATTGCTCCCCCATCCTCCTTGTTCGGATAATATCTCCTCTTTTGCACCTTTTAATCGCTCATCTTCTTTCTCTATGGCATCTTCGAATGAAAGTG
Organism: Candidatus Hermodarchaeota archaeon; assembly: GCA_016840065.1. Classification (GTDB taxonomy): domain Archaea; phylum Asgardarchaeota; class Hermodarchaeia; order Hermodarchaeales; family Hermodarchaeaceae; genus YT-063. The sequence continues at coordinate 7,760 of JAEOTB010000089.1, forward strand.
GTTCAAATCTACCCAACCTGATATTCATATGATAATGCGAATATGCTCTTTGAATCGGGTTTCGTAATAACACGATAAGCTTTACTTCTGGTATTATTTGTTTTATTCTCTGAGGTGCCAATGGATGAAATAGAAGGTTGGGATTCACAGCTCCGATGATAGCTCCTTTCTCTTGTTCCTTCTGAGAGGGGAACTGTGCCCGAAACCAGGACTCCCTACTAGACCTTGTCTGCCTGGGATAAAGAAGCCCCTTTGGTTCAAGGCTGATTGGCGGTCTAATTCTAGAATGTTGCTTCAAGTACCTGAAGAGGGA
>JAEOTB010000090.1 GCA_016840065.1 Candidatus Hermodarchaeota archaeon
CTCTCGAAACCCCAGAGATCACAGAGCTTTCAATCACTTATCAGACGCGGCTGAATGCCCCCACTCTCATCGCACCAACACACGGTTCAAACACCACAAGTAGCACACCAGAGTTCTCATGGAACGCTATCACCGGAGCGGCCAACTACCAACTCCAGATAGATAACGTGTCCACCTTCGATTCTCCCTACCTACGCAACATCACAAGCACCGCTACCGCCTATACACCAACCACGGCGTTATCGGTTGGGACCTGGTACTGGCGCGTAGCAGCCAACGATACAAATGGCGACATGAGCTACTTCTCAGGAACCTGGAGCTTCGAAGTAATCACCACCCTTCTACCACCTCCATTCCCAGTTGAGATAATCCTACTGATAGCAGCCGTAGTAGTGTGCGTCATTGTGGTTCTAGTTCTGTGTATACTATACCGCCGCAGAGCAGGCTAGCCAACGTCTAGAGCAGGATGACTTCGGGAGGACCAGCAAGAAGCTGGCTGCCTCCCTCCCCCCTTCTTTTTCTGTGTTTGCTGATTCTCGTTTCTAGAAGAGGCTAAAAGAACTCTAAAAGTCCATTCTAGAAGAGTTTCAGTAAGTACTCTACTTAAACCGAAGCTTATGGGAAAAAGAGAGGAGGGGAGGCGCGGCAACGCCTCCATTAGTGGGTGTTTTCGTTAAGTTCTACTTGTCCTTCTTCCTAAACCATAGGAAGTAGAGGAGGATGCAGATCACTAGAATGATGACGATGATGATAACCGCATAGATGATGATGAGTGGTAATGGATTTGCTGCTGGTGCACCAACGTCATAGGCGACACTGATCTCGTAGAGGTGGATGCTCCGGTCGTTGTAAGCGCTGGTAAAGTTGACTTTCCACCTGATATCCAGTCCCAGATTGACGAAGGTATGTAATATACCTGGGGTCACTGCCTCCCAGTGTAGCCCACCATCAGCGGAGAGGAAATAGTTTGCACTCACCCCGCCAGGAGTGTAGGCGTCAGCGGTGAGGGTCGCGTTGCTATAGAAGAAGGTGGAGGGCTGAAGGTTGAGGGACTGGGCGGTGAATGTACCAGTAGAGTAGGTAGCAGCTGCACTCTTGAAGAGTCGCAGAATCACCAATGAGTCGCGGTTCGCCACATACGCGTAGTCGCCACGGGTGGTGATTTGGATAGCACTAGAAGCTCCGGCATAGTTGCTAATGTATTGCATGTCATGGATATCAGAGGTATCATAGAGCGCGACACCAGCAGTATAATTTGCCACCACCATGTACGGGCCAAATCCCCAAACCCCCAAGGGCATATGACCTGAAGTAGATGTGTAGTCTGTGTAATGGCTACTGGTCGGATCCGTGACATTCCAGACCTCAGAATAGCCTATAGCGTCTTGGACAAAACCCACATCACCATCGACGTAAATGTCGTAATGATTAGTTGTCACTGCAGCCCAGTTGTAGACTGGAACGATGTTATCGAGGTCGCGGATATCAAAGATGGTTAAACCGTTACCTGCAGAGACTTCGCTAACCGCGTACAGGTGATAGCCCTGCACCCAGACAGAAGTAACATTCTCGGTTCCAATGTCATAGTAATCAATGGTATTGATCGAGGAGGGGTCAGACACGTTTTCGACATATACTCCGTAGATTCCGTCGGCTACAAAAACTATCTCACCATAGGCAGCCACATCAGTCGCATAGCTCAGGGTGTCAGTGTCGAGATACTTGATATTATTGGGATTGCTGACATCAAAGGTCCGGAAACCACCGCTGTAATCTGCGACGAAGACAAGATGTCCTTGCACATCCAGCTTACGGTAGAATACCGCACCGATAGAGTAGTTGTCCAGTAAGACAGGATTAGATGGGTTGCTGACATCTATTGTTAGCAGACCATCAGCACCAGCAGCAACATAGGCTACATCACCTCGTACCTTGACATCCCAGAACTCATAGCCGCCCGAATAAGAGCCAACATATGAGAGGCTGTCTAAGCTGCCTATCTGGAAGGAGTAGACGCCGTTGCCTGAACCAACGATTACAACGCCACCGTATAGGGCAACATCCCAGGCATAGGAAAGCGCATAGGAGTCAATCTGAACGGGATTCGTTGGGTCAGCCACATCCAACACGACTAACCCGCCAGTGCCATCTGCGACATAAAGCGTGTCGCCTTGTAGCGCCAGCCGGTAGGCGTTCCCTGCTGTGTCACATGATCCAATGATAGTAGGGCTAGCAGGGTTGCTCACATCGACGATTTGTACGCCGCTGCCGCCGTCGGCAACATAAGCGAGGTTGCCCTCGATTAGGACACCAGAGGCGTTCCCGGGAGTGTTCACGAAGCCGGCTGTGATGGGCGCGTAGGGATTGGACACATTGACGATGTAGAGTCCGTAGGACCCATCAGCAAGGTAAGCTAGCTGTCCTTCCACATCAATATCCAAGAGCTCTGTAAATATCAAGGAGTTGGGGATGTGTTTGATGGCCCCAGGGTCTTCGATATCAAGGATGTAGAGACCATGATCGGAGACGGCGTCATAGGAGGTCAGGTAGTAGAAGTGTCCCTGCACGTCCAAGCCCGTTGGAAATCCCTCCATGCTCAGGAAGTCGTCCGAATAAGGTATGCCACCGTAGGGGTTACTGACGTTGTAGATCCAAGTGTCACCGTCACCATCTGGGTTACCACTTTCACTGTCAGCCCCGGCGAAGAGCATGTCGCCTTCAATGTGAAGATCAAATAGATGCGCAGGTGCTGTCCGAGTGCCCATGGCCACCATGTCAGTTGGATCGGTGATGTTCAGGATAGTTAGAATAGTACTACCAGCTGAATCTCGCCATTGACCGATGTAGGCTTTTCGCCCCTGGACCTCCACAGCACGAACAGGAGTTGTAGTACTATAGTGGTCGAGAAGGGTAATTCCACCGATGCGCGGGCTATGCACGATACCCGTGCCCCAGCCAGCAGCATCTGTATACACACTATCTCTGTACGTCGTTGTCGTAAAGTTTTCAGTAAAGGTGCCTAAGGCTTTTGTCGAAACAGCCTTGGCTGCCATCGGGGTCACTGGACCGAGAAGGGGTGCTGCTACCACAGTGCTAAGTGGAAGCAACGTCACTAGAAAAAGAACAATGATAGATTTCTCACGATTAGACAAATCAATCCTTCCTCCAAAAGGAGTACTCTTTCTTGGACTTCTATCAGTCATAAACCTTCTCCCAAAGGCTCCAAACACCTAGCAAAGCCTTTCCTAGCAATGAATTCCCTTTCTGGCATGTGTATTCGGGTTATTTCCTCTTTATCCGAGCTAGGTGCAGAAGCGCACCTACAATGAGTACAGCAACAAAGGCGAGTCCAAGTGGATCAGTACCAGCGGTTTCAAGGACATACGCAATGCCACAGAGGAAGAGGGCGATGAAGAAGAGAAACACGTGTCCACAGGAATCACACCCGGTACAGTCTAGACCAACCCATCCACCTCCCGACCCCTTGGGTTCAAAGAACCAGAATAGTACTCCACAGATAACGAAGATGAAAGCATACAACCAGCCCATACCGAAGCGAAAGAAGTCAGTCGGTGAAAAAAGCATGGTAAACGCAAAGGCAACGATGAAGGCAAACAACGCAAAACTCAACATGCAGCTCGCACAGTACCGCCTGTCTGCGTGAAAATGTACAAAGGTGAATATGATTCCAGACAGGATAAAGGCAGCCCCCAAGCTGAAGTAGAAGGGGATAGTCGATAGGTCAAAGCCAAAGATGAGCAATGGCCCAACAAGAACAGCGACACCAACACCAACTAGGATTAAAGCTAGATAGTTCCGGTTTGATTCTCCCATAAATACGCCTCAGAGAAAATATCGAGTGCATGGCTTTTGAATGTTTGTCCAAGCTTAAACAACATCACACAGCGTTAGGAAAGCACTCTAAAAGCCTCGTCCAGAGGGATTTCAGGGAGTACCAGACTGGAATCTGGTGATAGGGTCAGACATCCCGTGAAATGGATGTTCTCACGACGTATATTAGCCCGAGGATCAGGATAATTTGAGCCACTATTTGGAGGAGGTCAAAGAGCGGACCGACAAGGCTGACAATCCATCCAATTAGTACCAAGTTTCCCCCAGTCATCATCCAAGACGGGTTGCCGGTGTCAACACTCACTTCTCGAAATGATACACCCCAAAGCGGCATGAAAACAATTATCGCAGGAAGCGTCACAATGAGGATGCCCCACTCAATAAAGATGAGGTGTGGAATGAATATTCCAAAGATCATCACATGAAAGTTGACAAATAATCCTGGCACAGCAATGAGGGTTAAGGCAAAGGTCAGCTTGGTCACAAGCCTGTTGGACATCTTGGAGAAGTAGAGAAAGATGAAGCTCGCAAACACTATTGCTATGAGCTGAACCGCACCAAGGCCGAGGCCTATTACAAGTGTGGTTGGTGTTAGTGTGAGAAGGAGATTGAAGGGGATAATGATTGCATTCACAATACACAAAAAGATAATTCCCAGTCGTCCTAAACCCAGGAATGCATGAGACATGGAGGGAGAGGAAAACAATCCCCCTAAATAGGTTATGAAAACGACCCTATCTAGCCTTCAAAGCTTTGAAGAAAAAAGGAAGGGAGGGAGCCCATCCTCTTGGAGGGCACCCATCTTGATTCTGATGAGGAGCGCTATGCCTTTCCTTCACTGAACATAACGATTGTGACTAATATGAGACCAATGACCGCCAGAAACGTCAGCAATCCCCAGAAGAACATACCAGAGAGTATGCCTAAGAGGAACAAGATACCTCCAGCAAGCATCAAGGGAGGATTATTAGTCTGCTCCCTAACCATGATGAAGGTTGCTCCCCAGAGGATATTGAACACTAGTTCTGCAGGTAGAATGAACAATAGGAGAAGCAGCGTAATCAGCATTATCCCAAGGTTTAGTGTGATGATAGCAACAAGCATCATTGCAGCGGCAATAAGCAAGCCAAGTATAGCAATCATTGTGAAGATGAAGGTGACCTTGGCTAAAGTGCTGTCATAGGCTTGGTCGAAGTACATGAAGATAAAGTTCGCGAGAAGAATTGAGAAGCCAAAGACAATTAACAAAGCATAGTATAGCAGGTCCTCACCGAGGAGGAAACCATACGTCGTGGTAGCAATCTGTGAAATGATCAAAAAAATTAGTCCAATACGGCCAATACTCAAGCTAGTTTCGGACATGTAAGAGAGTGGAAACCTATTACCCTAAATAGGTTACGGCAATACCCCGCGGTTTAGATTCCACACAGAATAGTATTTGTTACCTTACTTCACTAACAGTGCTCAGGAGATGGAGTGTAACCATCACTCCGAATTGACTTGGTGATAATAAGGAGTAGTTGAAATGGTCAAAACGGCTCTAAAAGCCTCTTCTAGCGGGGTTTCAGCGAATAACCTGTCCGTCTAGAGGGAGTAGGATGCGTAGATTTTTTCTACTTCGACATCGGCCTTGAACTTGGGGAGGGGGTCGCGTTCCTTCACGTAGAAGGTGACTCCACGACTCACCGCTAGGTAGATGTGCCAGCGGGAGACACTACCCTTGATGCCATGAAACACTGTCAATCCCTCCTTATCGACTAGCCGTTTGAAATCGTAGGGTTCTAACCGAACAGCAACCCCACCAATCCTGAGAACTTCAACCACCCTTGGTTCTGACACAACACACACCACACAGAGTTCATAATTGCCTGATTCATTGGTTCATCGGTAGAGGATGTGAATACCCATTGCCTCGAAATCCGCTTCACAAAGCTTTCCGTCCGCTTCGGTGAGATAGCTCATCTCGTGATCAAGGGTCCCGATGTACCCATACCTCCCACGATTACGGTCGACCACTGCTTTCACGATGTATAGCATCTTCGGCGCGAATCTTTGGAAATCTTCAGAGGTAATAACCGCTAGACTAGCTGGAGCACAAGCTGCCCTGGGCGCTTGGTCTTGGGAGGTGTAGGCACCGCCAAAGGCTGCAAGGATGCCGAGGACTGCCTCAGCGCCTGCCCGCCGCTTCGTGATGAGATACCTCAACGCCTTCTTTGCGACAAAGTCGACCTGAAGGTCATGCCAAGGCTCCTTCAACTCGGTGATGAACACAAACCCCCCGCTCACAGTAAGGTAAAGTTCCCATTCGATCACTACACCAATGTTACAGTGGATGACGTAGCGGTCGTGTTGGGTCACGAGTTGCCTGAAATCTTTGGGGGTGAGTTCCACTGCGGGAGGACCATAGATGAGCTTAACTGCTGGGATTGGTAAGGTCATGGTTCAATCTCACAACCACTTTTGTGTGTACAAGTAGGTACTGGTTCAGCTGTTCCTACCTGCCCTCAATGAACCGTTACCTAATTATGACCTCTACTATTTTTTATAGGCTGCCTTTTCCGCCCAGCAACTCTCCTTTTGCCCCAAAGTTGCAAAAAAACGACAATTCGACACTGCGTCCAACACCAGAGCCTGTTTCTCCCATACAGAACGCCTTTTCCCACTATCCCATTTTATGATGTGCAGGATATGCCAATCAAGAAGAACTATTTAACAGAATACGCCCTTATCGTGTATAACCTGGAAGAGGAGCTGCGATGGAGCCTGCAACCGAGAAGGAGAAACAGGAGCAAGAAATCACAGAACACATCAAGGCTCTAAAAGACAGAAAAACATCAAAACGGCAAGAAGCAGCAAGAGCTCTGGGGAGAATCGGAAAAGCAGCAAAGGCAGCGATGGAACCTCTAATCAAATGTCTCAGCGACAAGGACTCCATGGTTCGAGCATGGTCAGCAGTAGCCCTGGGAGAAATAGGAGACCCAAAAGCCATAGACGCCCTGACCCATACACTCCGGTCGGATATATTGACAGTGAGGATCAGAGCCGCCTCGGCACTGGGAGCCATCGGTGACCCAAGGGTAACAGCAACACTAATTGAAGCCCTAGAAGGGGAAGAACCAATGCTCCAGGAATCCGCTGCAACAGCACTCGGAATCCTCCGCGACCCTAGAGCAATAGAACCATTGATCAAGGTCCTCCAGGGGGAGGATGCAACACTCCGCTGGAGGGCAGCAAACGCCCTCGAGCTCATGGGGAAACAGGCCACAAAACACCTATCCCAAATCCTCCGATCACAACAAGACCCCCTCCTGAGGAGGAGGGCTGCTGAACTCCTCGGACGCATCGGAGACAAAAGAGCTGCAAAGACACTTCTCAAAACCTTCCAGGAAGACCCAGACACTAGTGTGAGGGAAGAGGCAGCCCGTGCACTTGGACGCCTAGACGCAAAGGGCACCATGGACCCACTCCTCGAAGGACTCCAAGACCAAGAAGTCAGAAGAACAGCAGCCGAATCTCTAGCCCACATAGAGGACGGCAGGGCAATTGAAGCACTAATCAAGGACCTCAAGGATAGAAGCCCCCAGAAACGCAGGGCAGCAGCTGAAACCCTGGAACGAATCGGGGGACCTGCCACGGAGACCACTCTAAAAGCCTTACAGAAGGGACTTTTAGACATGCAGCCTTGGGTCATCGAATTCTTGGGAAAATACGGAGATCAACGAGCTACCGAACCCCTGATAAGGGCTCTCCAAGTCGATGACATAGTACTCCAGCGAGCCGCAGCCGAAGCACTAGGCAACCGACGTGACCAGCGTGCCATCCCCCACCTCATCCAAGCACTCCGACACGACAGCTATGAGGTCCGACAGGTAGCCGCCAAATCCCTAGGAAATATGCGCGAAGCCGCTGTCGAACTCCTCAAAAACAGCCTCCACGACCGAGACCCCAAAGTCCGTTACTGGGCCACTACCATCCTAGGACGAATCGGAAAACCTGCCACCAAGACAGTCCCAATGATAATCACTCTACTCACCGACCGTGACCCCAGTATACGCCAGAGCGCAGCCTGGGCTCTAGGCGAAATCGGTAGCCAACAAGCCATCGAGCCACTACGACAAGCCCTGAAGGGGGAGAAGAAAGAACAGGTAAAAGCTGCCCTGAAATGGGCACTGGCAATTCTGGAAAATACATAAAGCCCCAGATACAGAAAGGACTGTTGATGAGAAGCAGTCCAAAGCTTCCTAACTACAAGTTGGTGTTAATGGATGGCAACCCCTGATGAGAAATGGCCAGAAGCCAGTTTCGAAGAAAGATACACGATGTTGATGGGTAGCCTGTCCAAGGAGCAACAGAAAAGCAGCGTAGAACAGCTAGTCTTCATGTGCAAATGTAGCAGGTGCCCAAGCTACACGGGGACCGGTGAAACCGACCTCGTCTTCTGCACCCTGGGAAAAAGCGGAGTATTCAAAGAACAGAAAGGCTGCCTTTGCACTCAATGCGGAGTCACCAAGACCATGAGCATGCGCTGGGATCACTACTGCTCTAAGGGGTCTGCCGTGGAACTCTCGGATTTAACACCATGAAGATACTCGCCGAGACCCTTATAGAAAAGTACAATGAAACCATGGTCCCCTTTACTAAGATTAATAAACCCTATTCTTCGCAAAGAAGGAGGTGGACATCAACTTGGCTATACTATCAACTCTCCAACATCCCATCGTAATACTCCTAGATTCTGTCATCAACACGGATTTCTTAATCATCATCATTGTGTGTATAGCTGTGACTGTTTTCTTTGATGTGCTGCGTCACCCTGGGGGCTCAACACAGTTCATTTGGCGGCACTGGTGGCAAATCCCACTCCTCGCCTACATCCTCTTCCCCGTTGCTGTGATAGTTCCTCCAATGGTAAACGCAATCTCACCAGTATACGGTGTGGCCTCAGTAGTTGTGGCAGCGGCTATCATCCTCTTCTTATGGGCTTTCATCACCAGCGGTGACCCCTTCTACCTACCAAGCGATTCACCCCAGAAGAAACGCACTCTCAAGCTCGCCAAGAAACTCCTCTCCTCAGGAGGCTTCGGCTCACTCAGCATCTTAACCATAAACAGTGCCTTCTGGTTCCCATTGCCTGTATGGTTAGGGGTTCTCGTGATAAGCCTACTGCTCTACACTATAGGATACCTTCTAAGATACAACGCAAGCCGAAGCCCAGAACCTAAAGAGAAACAAACTCCCCTAGACCCTAGTCATCGAGAACCACGACGCACTGAACCAGACATGAGGTTGTAGGAGACGGAGC
>JAEOTB010000091.1 GCA_016840065.1 Candidatus Hermodarchaeota archaeon
ATTCAGCTTTCGCCTTTCTAGTCCGACGCTTACGCTTCGGCTTCTCCTCTACAGGCTCCTCCGCAGATTCAGCTTTCGCCTTTCTAGTCCGACGCTTACGCTTCGGCTTCTCCTCTACAGGCTCCTCTGGCGGCTTCTCTGCAGACTCCTCCTCCGCCTTCTTCCTAGTCCGACGCTTACGCTTCGGCTTCTCCTCTACAGGCTCCTCTGGCGGCTTCTCTACCGTCTCTGGTGGTACTGGACCCTCTTCTTCAGTAATTGTTTCTGCAGGAGTACCATCGATTTCTGTACTTTCTTCACTAGGCTCAACATATTCCTCAATAGAGGAAACCTCTTCCAATGGACCTTCTTCCTCAACTACTACTTCAGTGGGGGAGACAGGTGTTTCAGCTTCTCGATGTTGAATTATTGGTTTATCAGGGCTAACTGCACCTGGTTTCATGATTCGTACTTGTATGCCAATAACACCTTGCTTCATAACTGCAGTTGCGATACCATGGCTCACGTTCGTTCGTACAGGTTCGCCAGTTTTTGCAACGAAACCGCTACGGAATTTCTGATACCTGGATCGACGACTAGTAAGCTTTCCCTTGATGGTTATCTCAGCACCAGTAACCCCTGTATGCATGATACGTCGAAGAACACCATAGGATGCGCGGCGGAAGTGATCGCCACGTTCTAATCGTTGAGCGAGACGTTCAGCCATAACAGCGCCGTTGTGTTCAGGGACCTCGATTTCGCTAACTTCGATTTGTGGTGACTCTAACTCGAATAGTTCCTCAAGGTCTAAAGTTAGTTGTCGCACTGTCACTCCTCGCCTTCCAATTACCATCCCTGGGCGGGCGGCGAAGATAATTACACGAGTGCCTAGAGGAGTTTTATGTAACTCAACTCCTGAATAACCTGCCCTCGCTAACTCCTGACGTAAGAAATCGTCTATTCTGACGAGTAGAAGACCTCTATTAATGAAATGTACTTCTGCAGGCATTACTAGCCTTCCTCCGTTAATACCACTTCAATGTGGACAAGCTGCTCATCGTACGCTGTTGCCCGGCCATGCGCCCTCTCGATTATTCGGCGAAGAACCCTACCCGGGTAAGCCGAAATATGAGAAATTCTTAGACGTTCAAGGTCTAGACCCTTGAAGTCAGCATTATTCTCCGCGTTTTCAAGCACTCTGAGAATTTCCTTAGACGCTTTAATGGGGTAGCGACCAGAGTCAGCTTTGTGTAAACCCTTTCGATGGGCAACCTTTCTGTCATGGCGACGATAGGGTACTGCCTTCCGCAAAGCGATGACTTCCTCTAGATAGCTCTTCGCTGTTTCTAAGCGGAGACCACGTAACTCCTGACATACTTCACGTGCTGCTTTTGGAGAAATACGAATTTCGCGTCCGCTAGCCTTGGCGGTTTTATCAGGATCTAACCCAATGATGGAATAGCCATAATGAGGCATATGGTTCATGACCTACTGGTTTTCTATTCATAAGCGCGTACGGATTCAACATTGAGGAGCAAAGAACCGCATCGGCGGTGTTCCTTTTGCCTTGGGTGCTGAATCGACGGAACTCCTAGCTCCACCCGATAAGATGGAGTGGAAGAGTGAGAAGCGATGTACCCTATATAAGAATTCTGTTCGCCCTTCATTCCTTTGACTTGAGAGTAAAGGGCTTGGAACCCGACAGCAGTTTCTCGGGCAGTACATCTTTGTGTTTTTTTAGAAATGCAAGGTCAGCTTCTTTGTCACGCTGAGTATCTGGTAATAATTCCGGAACACCGACGATTCGGGATCCGATGGGATAGAATCGTCCACACTTTTCGCATCGTAAAACACCTTCAAGTACCTCTAGCCTATGAAAAAAGTCTACAAGAGGCTGCATTGTTGCTGGTGTAGGTTTCTGCTTCGCTAGACCTGCAAAAGCAGTCCGTGCTGCTGCTAGCCATTTGTCTACATCTTTATTACTTGACAGATTGTGAATCGGTTTAAGAGAAGGCTCACTGAGCACACCCTTCTTGAAGTGGATTACCAACTCTTTTGCCAAGCTTGTTGATTCCTTCAACACGTTTGACTCAGCTTGAATTATATGGACGGAGAGGGGGTGCTCCTTACAGATTGGGCACGCTAGGATATTTAGTAGCCATGGCTTCAACAAAGAACCCCCAGCAAGGGCTAGGTATTCCAGCCATCTTCCCACACAATCCTTCTTAAAGTATGCTGTTGCCTCTGGTGTTATTCCAGAAGAGGAGAATCTTTTTTCAGCGTTATACCAAGTTACACTCATGCCGTCTTTGCTGGAACACATTGCCTTCTCTGGCCTCCTCGCGCTACCACTTGCTAGGAAACCTAAATGGATACTCGCCCTATGCTGGATTGCAGCACTCCCTGACTTTGACATCTTCTTAGGACTGCACCGTACAGCGTTTCACTCGCTGATAACCCTATTACCTGTCTGCATCGTCCTTGTTACAGCAGCACGTACCTGGTGCCCTGACTTCCTAGAACCCGCCATTTTCACCTCATTCTGCTTGCTAAGCCACACAATCTTTGACTTTCTCGGTGGATACGTCGCACTTCTTTGGCCCCTCATCCCTTTCTCCCTACAACTCAACATATACATTCTACTCATTAACACAGGCACAAACCTCATACCTCAACTCGTAATCGAACCCTTCATTGCCCCCCTCTCAGAAGTGACCGCCCCCGGCACAGCCTTATTGTTAAGTCCCCTAGATGTAACCCTTTTCCTCATCTTCATCGCACTAACAATCACCAGAGCCTGGCCTACTCTCCAGCCCAGCCTCCAACGCCTGCTCCGCCGCCACTAGCCCGCGGCAACCTCACCTGCAAGACGGTAGACTCCTCGCCTAACTCGCAAAAACACGCCCTGATTCACCAACTTGACCATCCTATCCGCCAAATACGCCTCATACCGATCCGAAACCAGCTGAGACAACACAGAATCAGCCCTCAACTCCTCCAAAGACACCTCACCACCCTTCACCTCCGCCAAGGCGCAAATACGCACACGAATCACACCCGAATTCTTCAACTTCTCCGCAAACCCAACATCAAGCAGCCTCCGCTTCCGAACCACCTCCCGCCGACGACCACCCAACCACTCCTCAAACCCAACCTTCCCACTACCAAACCACCGATAACTCATCATCGCCTTCCCCAAAAAATCACACTGCTCATAACGAGGCGCCAAACCAGAACCAAAAGCCACAACAACACCATCACCCACCTCACGCACACCCCAACCAAGGAGCCCAGCCAAGGCAACCACCCAACGACCACTCATCCACTGACGACCACCCCTAAGATAACCCCGAACAGTAGTCTCCGGAATACCAGCCTCCCGAGCCACAGCTGCAGCCGTCCCAAACCGCCCCAACAACTCCTCCCGCAAACGCCCAACAAACTCATTCGACAACACCAACCGGTCACCAACATCCCACCCTCTACTAAACACCCGCTCTAAGAACTGCCTACCAGCCATCGTCGTCTGATAATAAGTAGTAAACTTGCGCTTCTCGACCCTCCTCAACCACTCCTTCTTCCTGAGCCGCTGCACCACAGGATACAGGAAATCCTCCCGCAAAGTATACCTGCGCGCCAGATCACCCACGGAACCAGGCTCACCCAACCCCACCAAAACAAGAAAATCAAAATCAAACCCATCAAGCCCACGCTCCTGGTGAGCCACATCACACGCAAGCTGAAACCCCAATCTCTCGGCACGCTCTGGATGCGAAAACCCCACATGCTCCGAATACCAACCAAACAAAGGCCGAAACACATCCAAAATAAACCACGACCGAAACGCCCGCACCTCACCAACAGACCCCACCAACTCCCCAAACTCCTCCGCCGACAAAGTAGCCCCCATCAACTCCAACACCAGCGAACGAACCTGCTCAAGAATCGTCGACCCACCAGAAGTAAACCGAATACTATGCGCCCCCACATGCCCATCATCATCCCCAAACGTCCGCACCATCTCCGCCTTCAACTCTAATGGCAGTTGAAGAAAACGCTCAGGAAGCGACCCCTCAACATGATCAAAACGAGCATCAGGGTACCAATGGCGAAGCGTATAGCCTATCCACTGTGTAAATGCAACATAAGAACGGGCTTTCTCACTGCTATCGATGTATAGACGAGAGCAGTTAGAAACATCGCCAAAGACACTTGAAAGTGTGTCAAGAAATTGTTCCCTTAAGAAAGAATTACCGTTTGTGTAATTAGGTGCCCGCGGCGTTTTGTATTCTTTTGGGAGGTAGCCATCACCAATCAGGTGAACTACGAGCCGGACAAGGTGTTTATTTTCAAGAATTGGGAGATTGGGAGAGTGTAACACTCCTGATCTACCATAGCCTTTCAGGGCGACTATGTGCTTCTCTATTTCATTTGGTGATACCCAAGAAACACCTTTCTCTAAAAGTAGAGAAACGGCATAGTCTAGAGTGGATAAAGGGAGAAAGGGGACATCAGTAATCCCTTTCGAGATTTTGTACCTTGGGAGATTGACTATTCCAACAATCGTGTCAGCTGGATAGAACTCTAATAGCGCATTTAGAAGTCGTGATAGGAAATCTGGTGTTACTTGTGCATATACAAGGTCATGGGGAAATTCAGAGATATGGAACTCGTGTACAGCTTCAGACACACTAACGCCTCAAAATGGATTCAAAAAATCTTATTTTAAACCCAAGAAGACACCTCAAAGCGTAAAACATATGTCTAATATTTAGATTTATTATTTATTAAAAAACTTACTTGAGGGGTACATATTGGCTTCCGCGGGTGGCTCCGATGCCTGGGTTGCCGTGGCGGACGGCTTTGTTGGTGGGGGAGTATTCTCCTAGGTAGTGGCCTATGTGTTCGGTTGTGATTGTTATGGGTAGGTATTCTTTGCCGTTGTGGATGGCTATTGTGAGGCCGACCATTTCGGGGAGGATTATCATGTCGCGGTTGTGGGTTCGGATGGTTGGTTTTTGGCCTCTTTTTGCTTGTTGGCGTGCTTTTCGTAGGCGTTCGAGGAGCTTGCGCTGGCGGGGTGGGAGGCCGCGTCGTAGGCTTCGGCGTTGGCGGCTGGGTAGGAGTTGGATGAATTGGTCCATGGGCATTTTCTGGAGGGTTTCCAGGTCGTTTCCGCGGTATTTGAATTTCCTTGCCATTTCGTTTGTCACTGCTCCTCTTAGAGAGCTGGTTTCCTCATCTGGGCAGGGATTTTTAAGGGTTTTCCCCAGGGCTCCTCGGGGGGTGTTGGCTAGGGGAAGAATGATAAGGGGGTTCGGTGGGCTTGAGGAAAAAGGTGACATGGGATGACTAAGTCTCAGCTTAAAGCACTGGTCACGGGGGCCGCTGGCTTCATCGGAAGCCACCTGGTGGATACCCTGTTGAAGCGCCAGTACCATGTGGTCGGGTATGATAACATGACGACTGGCCGCGTCTCGAATTTGGAGCACGCGATGGAGTCCAAGGTCTTCTCCTTGATCAAAGGTGACATCCGGGACTTGGAGGATGTGCGCGCAGCCTGCAGGGATGTGGACGTCGTGTTCCATTTAGCCGCTGCCACTAAGGTAGCGGAATCTGTTCGCGACCCCCGGCTCTATCATGATGTGAACGTTACCGGCACACTCAACGTAATCACCAGCGCTACAAAGTCTGGTGCGAGGCGGTTGGTTTTCGCATCGAGTGCTGCTGTGTATGGTACACCAGGCGAGGTGCCCACGCCAGAGACAGCTCCAAGGGTCCCGCTGTCACCCTACGGGGCGAGTAAGGTTGCTGGAGAGCTGTTCTGCCAAACAATCACAGCCCATAACCCGACAGAGTCGGTGCTTCTCCGCTTCTTCAACGTTTATGGCCCAAGGCAACTAGCTGAAGGCGAAGCGGGTGTAGTGTGTAGCTTTCTTCACCGTGCCCTCGCTGGGGAGCCGTTGGTCATCTTTGGAGACGGTCACCAAACACGAGACTTCATCTACGTTGATGATGTGGTTGAAGCGATGATACGTTCAGCCACATATCAGATAAGAGACTCGCTACCATTCAATATCGGTACCGGACACCCCGTATCCATTTTGGAGCTGGCAAAAGAGGTCCAAAGACAGTGCCTTGACAGTTCATCGGAAATAGCCTTTGAGAAAACCCGGTCTGGCGACATATATCACAGTGTTGCGGCAGTAGAGAGGATGCAACATCAACTCCAATTTAAGGCGGAGCACAATATTTCACAGGGTATAAGCAAAACTCTCGACCAGCTATGACCTAGTTAGACTGGCCTCGGCGATAGAGTTGTACTACACCATTATTGAAGACGAGACATATTTCTGCTTGTGTAGCAAGCCAGTCCACGATATCCGTATCCAGAGGAGTCCACTGAACACCAGAGGGAAGCCAGAAACCATTCTCCTCCATAAAGGAATGGACCCCAGCGAAAGCGAAGGTTGTAGCATGATCCCCGCCCACAAATAACTGGATTCCCCCTGCCACGTCTGTATTTCGTTCTAAGTAGTATTCGAGATAGTATGTAAAGAGATGGTCTCCGACAATGACTGCATCAGTTGGTGCATGAGCTGCTAGCCACTGATTACTAACCTGGATAGGGGGAGTTACACTACAACCGTAGCCAAAGAAAGGATCTCTGTTAAAAGCCAGAGTAGAAACTGGCAATACAGCAAGAAGTCCAATGATAAGACCCGTCTGTACAATTCGAGTGCGCCGAGGATGCGAAGAAGCATATGCGAAAACACCAATCCCTGCGAGTGCCGATAAAGGTGCAAGTGAAAAAATGAATAATCGATAAGTCAGAATTAGATTAACTGAAGAGTGGCCACTGAAGAAAGCGTAGAATGATATAGCAAAGAGAGCGAATACCCAAGAGGAGAAGAGGATTTTAACCTGTGTCGAAAGCTCATCAATGGATGCAAGACCCATCCAAGCAAGAGTAATCGTAGCTAATAGAGGAGCTAGTAGAAGAAGAGTAGGAGCAGGAAGCACTGTAAGTGGAAAGATTGGGCGAAAGATAAGACTACCTGCCAATGCGATGACTGCTACAATCATTAACCCACCTAGCACTAATTTGAGATCAGTAGTCGTACCTGTGGCTAGGAGCCGGCGTAGGTTGAGAGCACCAAAGAGAACGATATATGCAAACAACCCCACAACAAGGCTGGTCGTATCTACTGGTAGTAAACCAGCACAGTTGAATATAACATAATACAACACGGCGAAGGCAAACACTGAGAAATATCCGAATGTTTGGAAGAGCCAAGACCATCGAGTTAGTTCTCCGCGGCGAAGGCTGAATATTTGCGTTGAGATAACTGCAAAAAGAAGGGCTGTACCTGCTACGAGAAATGTTAGGTGATGTATTGGAATAATTACACCTACACAAATCACAACTGGTAAAACCCGTACCACTCGACTTGAAGAACGGGTGACAAAAGCGAAGAGCGCTGCAGAAAGAAAAAGACGAGCTAACCCTTCTTTATACGTAGTCCCCATTATCAGAGTGAGAGGACTAGCAAAGCCCATCAAGAGAAGGCTCGTTAACGCAATCAGTCCACTACCTGTTAGCCTGCGAATGAGTAGATAGAAGAAGACAAGAGAAAGGCTGCATAACAACGGAATGAGAAACTGTCCCACAGTGATAGTATCTATTCCGAGAAATGCTGAGAGGAGAGCGATAAGGATATTCAACCCAGGCCAATGATCTGCATAATCACCCCAGATGTCGAAGTATCCCCATTGCAAAATACTGTCAGCTTTTGCTATATGCACCCACGGGTCAGGGAGATAGGGGGCTGCTAACACGAATGCTGGGATTAGACGTAACCCAATGCACAGTACAAACGCAGCGACGGTTACAACTGCCTGTACATTATTCCAGAAAGGGTTTGTTGAAGTCTCCATCTTGATAAACCCCCGATAGGCTCACTGAAGAACTGTACCTGGTGGAATGGCAGCCGCACGACGAGCAGGGTAGAATCCACCGAATATTCCACTTAATACTGCTGCTAATGCAGAGGCAACCAAGTTGATGGGATAATAGTATGGAGCGATGTAGGTTCCAGCTAGAATATATGTTACGAATATACTGATAGAATCAGCGAGAACAACACCTATTGCAACTCCTAGAATTCCTGCAGCTGCACCGATAAGGAGTGCTTGGGCAATGATAAGAGTCATAACGCTTCGTCGAGAGGTTCCGAGTGCCCTTAACACAGCAATTTCGAAGACGCTTTGTTCAACAGTATTGTGCATTACATAATAGACTCCAATAGCCATAACTAATGAAATAACAAGCCCCAAAGCCCACAGGATTGAATATAGTTGGGCAGTTGTTAGTTCAACATACTCACTCATAGCCCGTTCAGGTAACACCTGGATTCCAGAAAAAGAATATTCTAAAGACGCAGCAGTAATTTCAGATTGTGAAGGGTCATGGAGTTTTAATTCGACTAAAGAAAAAGCTGCACCAAACGAGGGGGCTAACTGCCTTGCTTGCGACTCGGATACAAGAACCTCAAAATCGTGAGTTTGGTTCGACTCGAAAATTTGTAGGCACTCCCAAGTTTGAGATGTGTACTGCCAAGTTAGCGTAATATTATCCCCAACCTCTACCCCTATTTGGCTGGCAAGCACATTTCCTACAAATATACCTGTTGATAAATTTGGATGAGATAAATTTAGAGGGAGTGACTTCATCGAAGTAATCACATCAAGAGCTGCACCTCGTACAACCGCCGAGTAACTGGAAATGGATCCGTCTGGCACAATTTCTGCAACTAGATACAACTGTGAACACGATTGAGCGACGTTTGCATGACTAATTGCGCTAGCTGTAGAATTTGAAAGCCTACTATCAGAAATGCTTGTCGAACTTTTGTTAAGAACAACTAGGTAGGGAGAGCTGGTCAGAATACCTGCTAATTGGCTCGAAGAGTAGGAGAACCCTCCGCCAACTGACGTAGAGGTCACGATGAGCGCAACACAAAGTGCAATCCCCAATATCGCCGAATAGGTCCGACGCCAATGAAACAGAAGACTCTTCAGACCAAGCCGGAGCAAGGGATCACCATTCTACACCCAGCTCGTATCCTTAACTTAAACCTATTCACCGAAGAGTTGAATATCAACGATTGATATAGATGTTATCGAAGAGAGATTTCACTGCTGAACAACCTGTGTGAGAAAGATGAAGGCCATCCATGCAACTAAGATTCAGAAGATATATCATCGACCCAGTGACTCCTTAGAAGTATTAACTGGCGTTGACCTCCAAGTAACACAAGGAGAAGTCGTACTTGTCAAAGGACGGAGCGGAACAGGAAAAACAACCTTACTAAAAATTATAGGATGCATGGAACCACCCACATCTGGAATCTTACACATTCTGGGTACAGATACTTCGAAGCTCACTTTGGAGGAACTTACCCAATTACGCGCCAAATATTTCGGGTTCATTTTCCAATCCTTTAATCTACTCCCTGCCCTGACAGTCTTGGAAAACATCGAATTACCTCTTGCGATTCGAGGAGTGAAGAGAGCCCCCCGAAAAGAGGAATCGGAACTGGTACTCGACCAGTTCCAACTACGCCATCTAGCCCAAAGACTTCCCGAAGAGTTGAGCACTGGCCAGATTCAACGTGTCGCAGTGATGCGGGCTCTTGTCGGTAAAGCGCCAATTCTCATCGCCGACGAGCCAGCCGCCAATCTTGATCAAGAAAACGCCATCAGCCTTTTCTCTATGCTTCGTGAAGTGAATGATACCCGACAGACTACAATCGTATTATGTAGCCAAAAGAACCTAGCCAATAGCTACGCCGATACTATTTATCGGATTGAGAATGGACGTTTGGTGACATAGTATTCTAGGAGATTTCGCGCACTTCTTTTCGAGTTAACGATGCGGTGTGCGCAATTTGACGGATGCTACGCCCCACAACTATAACACCCAAACCTGTACAAACGGTGATTGTAATCCACAGGTATGTCACATCAAGTATTAACACATCAGTGAGTAGCATCGAAAACATGACCGCGAACACGAAGCCGATGGAGGTAGAAATAATACCAAAGAAACAGAGAGGAACTAGAAACATAAGGAATACATCACGCATCCTTCCGCCTAGAATGAATAGTGTTTTGACGGTTTCTCGGTTCTTCGTAACGACCTCCACCAAGAGACCTGACACGTTTAAACCTACAGTAGCTAGTATTACTAATGCAAGAGTTACAAGGAAAATCCTGAGATCGCCAAAGACACGAGAGGTATAAGCACTTCCTGTGGAGAAAGATACAATTTCAAGACGGCCCAAAACTTGATCAAAATTATAGAAAGCTTCGCTCTCCCACCAGAACATAGTCGGTTGAGGTGGTCTTCTAATAAATCCTTCAGGGGTATCAAACACTATTTCACTAGCTTCGCCTCCTCTAAGAGAAACAAGTTCGGATAGGTTACCGCAATCGATTATGTAATCTCCAAATGGTAATTGGAGAACCGCAACACCCAGTGCGTTTGTTTCGAACTCTGCAATGCTCCCGTAATGATAAACACTTATGACAACATTGCTGGGGTCAGATAAACCAGTAACTCGGACGGTGACTGTGTGAGGGCTGACGACAATTTCCCGATAGAACTGGGGAGTAATCAGAGAGGTATTGATTTTAGCTCTAGCGCAAGAACTCAAAGTTGAGTAGATGCCTCTTAGAGTGTTTGCCACTAACCGAGGCACATAGACCTGGTGATCTAGACTTGCTACCCCCGTGATTACTAGACCAACGACTCTCACTTCTATTAAAGAAGCAGTGAATGTAGAGGTAATCACTAATTCATCTCCGATGCTGAACCCCGTCCGAGTACCGACAAAACAAACCCCGAGTCCTAGCGATGATACGTTGCTTAACTGAAGAGGAAACGTATTCCAGAACACAGGTTCCACTCCCCGAATGAATAATGGATGTTCTACACCATGATGGCGAACGACACAAGGAGCTACCGTTTCCCGGCTCACCCAAGCCGTTCCCTCTAATTCCATTAAATCCTCTACTAGATAATCCGAGATAAGTCCTGTAGGGACAGCTGCTGCTCCTCCTGCAGTAACGGTAACGCTATCAGCAAAAACATCACCATGGACATTCCACTGAATCTCTAATAATCCTTGAACCATTAATAATGCTGATGCAAAGAGTACAGAGAGCAGTGATAACACGATTAGTAAACTCCGCCTGCGTCCTCGATATAAGCTGAATCCTACACGTATTAAGAATCTAGTCACATGTCTCACAAGCCAGAGTCATATATGGTTGAAAATTCCTCCAAAAATGCTTCCGCGGTCGCACGTACTGCTTGAGCACTGGTGTAACGTGGGTTCCAGCCTAGCTCTTTAAGACGACTGATATCGAGGAGCATTTGTTTCACATCTCCCTTCCAGCCTCGGCCCCCATCTACACCCCCTGAATATTGAAGCTCAACATCAGCAAGACCCATTACTTCTGTTACTATTTGAGCGATTTCCTTCACGCTTGTTCTATCCTCGGAGCCCACATTGAAAATCTCTACCTGCCTTTGCGTTAATGCATAACACAAGATAAGACATTCGATGCATTCGCTAACATACAAATACGACTTTGTTTGGGTTCCATCACCCAATATTTCCAGTCGGTTAGGCGTTTTGTGTAGCTTATCTATAAAATCACGAACCACACCGATTTTTGCCCTAGGTCCAATGATGTTCGCTAAGCGACAAATAACAGCACGGAATCCATGAGTGTGGGCATAAGAGGAGATTAATCCTTCTGAAGCAAGTTTTGCAGCTCCGTACATTGACATAGGTTTAATCGGACCGTAATCCTCGGGTGTGGGCAATAACTGAGCATCTCCGTAGATGGTTGATGATGAAGTAAAGACGAGGCCTTTCACTGTTTTAGTTTGTCGAATCACTTCTAGGAGCTGAAAAGTAGTTACTACATTCTGTTGGAAATGGAGCTCGGGGTTTGTTATTCCCGTTCTCACCTGCGGGTTCGCAGCCAAATGGAATACGAGTTCACACCCTTCTAATGCGCGCGAAGTATCCTTGAAGTCGAGGAGATCGCCTTGAAAGAAATGGAAATTTGGAGATTCTTGAGCGGTTTCCAGGTTTGCGAGGCGCCCACTAGATAGGTTATCTAATACATGTACTTGTTTTCCTTGCTCAAGGAGGAGATCAACGATATGGCTCCCAATAAACCCAGCACCCCCAGTAACGAGAATCCGTTTTGCTTTAAGTTTGGAAATCAGACTTGCATGTGTTCGCATGGTCGTTACATCTCCTATCTACTCGGTGTGGATACAGCAATTACGTCATCGTATCGGTCCCAGTGATTACGCTTCTTCGTAAAACGCCGGCGAAGCCCCTCAGGTAAACGCCGATATCCTGTTCCCAGTAGAAGGCCTAAACCCTTGATAAATTCATAGAACAAGGCATATGGCATCTTTCGCAATCGATGAATTCTTGCTAAGAATTGTATTTCACTAAGGAGATACCGAATTCCTGATCCTATTAATGTTGTAGACGAGAAGCCAGTATCAGGAAAGACCGCGGTGAACGAGGCGCCGGAGTCAAAATATTCTCGAAAGACCTGTCGAAGTGTGTAGTGGTGAGAGTGGTATACAATCGATTCGGGTTCGTACACAATGCGATACCCTGCTTTTAGGACTGTCCGAGACCACACCCATTCCTCCGACTTTAGCATTTCAGGCAGAGGAAACTGTTCAAGGACATCACGACGAATGGCAGAACTTACATTTGAGAAGAATAACTGCTCCAGTCCTAAATCATTAGTCTTGCAGAATTCGAAAACCCGGCGTTTAGGAGGGTAAAAGCGTAAGCGAGAGAACTGTTCCATTGGTGAAGCGTCTGGCCAAGGAATCTGGCGACTGTATACACCTGCTACTCTCTCATCCTCGAAGTGTCGAATCATGCTACGGAGCCACTGACGATTTGCAATCTTGATATCAGCGGATACGCAGACGCATATTTCACCCTTTGTCAGTCGGACACCAAGATTACGAGTGCCACCATAATTGTAATCCTCTGGCTCGACGCGGATGACGCTTTGCCCATAGCTGCGAGCAATTTCAGGCGTACGGTCATCTGAAGAGTCCATTACTAGAACATCAATCTCCCCCGAATAATCTTGATTGAGAATGTCATGTAAAAGGGGACCAATATACTTCTCAACATTTCGTGTTGGGACTATGACACTCACGCTTCTGCCTTTACTGTCAACCACTTGCTACACCATCAGTTAACCTTTGTATTATTGAAAAAATAGTTTATCCATTTTTTTGCTCAGCACAAGGCACTATATCAGATGAGTTACACTACAGCTTTTTTGTAACAAACCGCTTCTTTAAGAGAAATCTAAAAATCCGTAGACCATCCCGAATCCAGTTTAGAGAGGTTTGACCACCTTTCCTCCGACGATAAAAAATTGGAATTTCGTTGTATCGATATCCAGTTTGATGAACTTGAATCTTTATTTCTGATGAGTAAGACATTCCAGTCTCTTGAAGGTGTAGTGACTTGAGTATTTCACGTTTAAAAACCCACATACCTGACTGGGAATCCTTGAATCTGACCCCAAATAGAAGGCGAAGAATTAGTGAAAAAAGAAGGTTTCCAAATCTCTTGATTGGTGTAAAAGCACCAACCTCGTGATGTAGCAGGCGATTTGTACTAATAAAGTCTGAATCAGAAGAAATCAGACGAGCTGCTAGTCTATAGATTTCCTTAGCAGGATAGGTTCCATCTGCGTCGAGGGTTACAATGATATCCCCTGAAGCCTTCTCAAACCCTGTAAGATAGGCTCTACCATACCCCCGCCGCAATTCCACGATGACCTCAGTATTTTCCCATTCAGAATAAGGTTGAGGTGGTGATTGCTGAGATTCATGCTCTGGTGTCCAAACTATTATTATTTCATATTGAGAGCGAGTAGACAATACAGAGTGAATGTCAGAGATTACTTGGTCGATGGGTTCCCTATCTCCGTAGACCGGTATAACCACAGATATACTCAACCCAGCTTGCATGACCAGTAATTCCCTAAGTCTTTGTTAAGAAGTCTACGAGATAGTTTTGTGCATTGATCTCTTCGGTAACAGAAATCGCTAGGTCCATTAGCTCCTGAAATCTTTCATCGGATATATGTTTGGAGAAATGTAGAATTCTAGCCTTAAACCCTAGCTGACTGTAGTCGAACGGTTCACATATTACACCCTCCTCCAGAAGCTCTTGGTATACTCTCGTTCCAGGGATAGGATTGAAGAGTGCAATATTAACAAAGGTGGGCTGGATTTCCTTCAGCAACTCCAATGTCGCAAGCAAATCATCTTCAGTTTCTTCAGGAATTCCAATCATTACGAATGCGGTCCAACGGATACCACTTGAATTTAGGATTGCTGCCCCTTGCCGGATTTTAGCCACTGTGAGACCCTTGTTTAGGTATTTGTGTATCCGATCACTACCCGATTCAACACCTACGCGAACTCTATAGCAACCAGCCTGCTTCATCATATCTAGTAACGTCTTATCGATTCTATCGATTCTGACGAAGCATTCCCATTCTATCTTCAGATTCTCTCTGTGCAAAGCCTCACAGAATTTGATCACTCTTTTTCTATCCAGGTTGAAAGTGGGGTCTCGGAATGAAATGTATCCTACATTGTGTTTCTCTACCAAACGACGAATCTCTTCAATAACATATTCTATCGAGTGATACCTTACCTTTTGTCCCCATAGATTTCTAATAGCACAAAAAGAACAGGAGTATGGACACCCACGACTAGTTACAACTACGCCTAAATCAACGGGGCGGTATGTGTCGAAATTGATAATGGATTCGATGTCAGGGAATGCTGATTCATCTAGGACTGCGATGAGGGGGCGGTCTGGGTTGTGGATAATCCTGTCCTGTTCCTTATACGAGATGCCTAATACGTCATCAAGTGGGTTTCCGTGGTGAAGATTATTCACAAGTTCTAAAACTGTCAGTTCCCCCTCCCCGCGAACTACGACATCGATGTTAGGTGAGGAGAGGAGAAGTTCAGGCTTGGTTGTTGGAAGATGACCTCCGACAATCACAGTAACTTCGTCCTTCCACTCCTTTACGATTTCTGCGACGCATAGAGTGGAACCATATTTACCTTCAGCTATCATGCCTATACCAATAACATCAGGGTCGACATCTTCGATAACACTCCGCACTTCCTTCCATAGAGGATGGTGCTTATTCTTCAACGCATCCAAATATCTCGGGAATTCAGCAGCTGAATCTCTAAAGGAGCGGGTTGACAAACCCACATCATGTTCACCGTCAAAGATTAACGTTTTATGACCTGCTCTGTTGAGTGAAGCACTAAGATAGGATAACCCCACAGGGTAATACTGCCGATATATCCCCATAAATCGGTGAAAAGGAGGATCTATCAATAGAACTTTCATCTAGATAAACCACATCGAATTAGTAAACCTGAACCCGATACAAAGACGCTTCTTTTTATGCTTTAAGGGTTCTTAATCGACCTGTGTTCTTGTATCAGTAGATTGTCGTGAAATGTACAATGCGCATCGTTCAGGTGGCACGGAAGGTTTACCCGGCAACAGGAGGTTTAGAGAATCATGTTTGGGAACTCTCAAAACGATTAAACGTAGCAGAGTATGATGTCCAAATCCTCACTTCACACCGTACACCGAAGCAAGAAAGGACATCATTCCCTGTTACGCGCTTTACCTGCATTCCTACACCTAGAAATTTACTCATCCCCAGCCTACGATTTCTCAATAAATTGAAGAAGATTGCTAGTAGCAACGCTATTCTTCATCTTCATTACAACACCCTATTTAGTGAACCAATCCTCTTTTTCTCCAAAAAGATTCACCTCCCGTCCGTGGTCACGCTTCATTCAGATCATCAGAGACGAGCTCTCGTTAGCAGGATGTTTGATGTCGCATCACTGCATCTTCTTGATAAAACTACAACTAGATTCATATGCTTAACAAACGCGCATAGGCAGATATTTACTAGACGAGGATTGTGCGCAGAGAAGATAGCAGTTATTCCAAACGCTATTGATATCCAACTAACAAGACATTATTTCTCACAGGCATCTAATCAAATAGAACCCAACGAAGAAATGAGTGATTTGCTATTCGTTGGGAGCCTTGTTCCTACGAAGAACCCCGAGTTAATCATAAGAGCATTAGCGAAAATTAGCGAGTGGAAAACCAGAGACATAGGTATTCCAACATTAACTATTGTTGGTTCAGGAAGGCTAGAAGCTAGGTTGAAAGCATTGGTGGAGCGGCTGAGATTAGGTCATTACATCCGATTCTTGGGACAAATCCCACATCGAGAGCTCTTCAAACAATATGCATTGAGTAGAGTTGTAGTTATTCCTTCCAGAAGTGAAGGAATTCCAACAGTTGCACTCGAAGCAATGGTTTGCAGCAAAGCAGTAATTGCAACTAGGATTACTGGTATGGCTGAAACAGTCATCGATGGAGAGACAGGGGTTCTCGTAAAACCCAATGACGCGGACGAGCTAGCTGAGAAAATCGTCCATCTTCTTAGATCTTCGAGCTTACAGAACAGATTTGGGAGACGAGCATTGAAGGAGGTTCAAAGATATAGTTGGGAGAAAATCTGTCCTAGCGTAGTCTCGGTGTACAACGACGCCTTGTTGGATAATACTAGAGCATAGAAGAGTGTCAAAGGACGTTTCGACTCTTAATTGAGCAGATTTTGTCAGGTCTTTGATGTTAAGTGCTGATTGGATATCTGGAGAAACCTATCAATCGTTAACTCCCAGCGGAACTTCTTTCTTACATGTTGTTGGCCAGCCTTTCCAAATCTAGTAGCTAGCAACGGCGACTGAATCAGTTGTAATACTCTTTCTGTAAGCATATCAACATCGTGTGGCTCAACTAGAAATCCTGTCTTCCCATCAATCACTGTTTCACTTGCACCTCCGTCGGAACATGCTACAATTGGTTTTCCTGCGGCCATCGCCTCTAGTGGGATCCTGCCCATTGGTTCTTTCGCTGAAGGAGACACCACAACATCAGCTAAAGCGTAGTATTGTGGAAGTATCGTATCTTCCACGAACCCTGGTAAGATAATGCTGCTTCGTGGAATCCTCAGTTTGCGAACTACCATTTCAAATAGCTTATCTTGTCCTACTTCAAGAGACCCACAAACTATTAACGTCGCCTCTGGGTTTCTTCGTAGAATTCGTGAAAACGCCATCAGCAGCCTTTCAATTCCTTTTAGTGGTTGTGAAAAACCGAGGGACAAGATTACAGGACCAGAAATACCTAACATCTTTCGAAGTTGATCATCCTTTGCTCCTGCAAAGGTGTCATATAGTACTCCGCGATAGAGAACCTTAGCAGTTCTTCCATATATCGATAAAACCTGCTGTGCAGTAT
The DNA here is from genome assembly GCA_016840065.1 of Candidatus Hermodarchaeota archaeon. GTDB lineage: Archaea > Asgardarchaeota > Hermodarchaeia > Hermodarchaeales > Hermodarchaeaceae > YT-063. The sequence goes on from JAEOTB010000091.1 coordinate 17,481, forward strand.
ATCTGCTATTTGCTAGGATAACGTCACTTGATCTAGCTCCTTTAACATCTAACGCTTTGAATGGGGTTGAGAGAAAGGAAAAAGAGACACGCCACATTAGGGGAAGGTGTTTTCTAAGTTCTTTATCGTGAAGCCAGCGATTTGGTTCATTGCACAACCACAAAACCAAGGGTTTTCTAGTGTTCTTCTTTAATCGCGCCGCAACACAATTTGTCGGAAAATTATTCGTCACTACAACATCAAAGTCTTCGCGTCTTACTGATTTCAAGAACTTGTCGAGAATTTTAGGTAAAGATATCCAATGAAAGGGAGAACGTGGAAGTGGTCCACCAACGCTATGTATCAAAACCTTGGGTTCAAAATGAAAAGCCTTGTTTGATATTTTTTGCGTGTACACGTGGACCTCATTTGATCGGTTTGCGAGCGAATTGGCTAATTGCTGAACGGTTCTGGGAGCTCCACCCCATTTGGTGAGATGCGGATATAGAATTGCTATTTTCATAAGAGGCCTCAACTATTTTCGTTTACACTCGACTATCATTGCTAGGTTCCATTAGCACTTGGTCTGTGATAAACGGATATCCAATATACTCACAGCTAAGACAACGCTAGGACATCATAAATAAAATACTAGTCTTTGAATTTTGGGTGAATAGCAAATCAATCACAAACCATAAAGGGAATCGCAGAAACTCGTGCGTGTCAGATGCACTTGTAGCTGTTCAACTATTAATTTGCCCTGATTTGGTTGTAAGAGATGAGTATAGCTAGTGAAACGCGTAAGATTGGCATTGTAACGATAATTCAATACTTGGCGTTTTGTTTTTACCTACTAGTTATACCGACTCTCTTCGGTCCTGAACACTATGGTGTTCTGGTAACAGTTACAACATCTACAGTGTTATTTTCCCTGATTAGTGATTTAGGTATTAATGTAGCAATTTACAGATATGTTCCTCAGCATGCAGCATTAGGACAAGATGAGAAAATTCGTGGACTTATCCGTCGGTGTAATATGGTAAGATTCCTTTCGATTATACCATTCATTCTTCTTTGGATAGTCTTTTTTATCCCATTAGGTCTGGACGTTGTAATCGTTGCTTCAGGAGCAGCTGTATTTTGCGGTATGGCGTTTGTTGGTTACTTGTATTCGATTGCCTATGGGCGCGGAAAGAGTGGGTGGTATACAAGCAAGGATGCCTTTAGAGCGATCCTCCGGATATTCTTCTTGGTAGTGGGATTTACAACATTCGGGTTAGGTGGGGCGATTTTAGGATTAGTCTTTGTAGAAGGTATATTGATTGTAATCGGATTAGGGCTAGTTTGGGGTGATTTATTCGGTAAAACTGAGGACGTGCCATTTAGTAGTTACCTAAGCAGAGCTAGCCAATTCTGGGTCTACAAAGTACTATTAACGGTGTATCATGCTCTAAGCATCTACATCACACAATTTTTCATGGCATCTTATACACAAGTTGGATACTATTCATTTGGAATGGATTTTGGGCGTTTTACGGCTGTGTTCCTTAGTTCAATTGGAATTGCAGCTCTTCCTGTTATTATCGAGTTATTTACAGATGGTGAAAAGCAGCGTGTCATAGTGCTAGTTGAGCGAGCGACGAAATACCTAGCAGTTATCGCTCCAGTCGTCATACTTTGGGAGATATTCTTTGTACCCATTATTATCATATCAATTATTCCTAGCTATTTACCAAGTGTTATTATCGCACAGATTTCGCTTCTTTGGGTCTTCCCAGCTAGCGTCTCGGCAGTTTTTAGTGGAGTAGTTTTAGCAAAGGAAAAACCGATTATTGTGATCAGAGCCCGAGTCCTTTCACTTGTCTTTTTCCTTATCCTCGCGATAATAACTGGCCCCGCTATGGGAATACTAGGCATTGCTTGGTCCTACACTTGTGGTCAAGTAGTGGAAGCAATTTCCACAACTTGGGGGGCGATAAGGACATTTGCATTGAAAGTACCCAAGCGAGCAATACTTGTAGCACCAACATTGACATTCTTCCTGTGGATAGGGATAGCCCTGCTTTCCCCTCCAATATCTATCCCTATTGCTACGATTTTTATCCCATTCACATCAGTGTGCATCATAATTTGGGTTCCCCTTTCCTTCTTCTCCCTAGTTATCGCATCGATTGTTTACCTAATATTGCTAATTGCTTCAGGGACCTTAACAAGAATGGAGTTTAAGGAAATCCTGTATGCAATTATTCCGCTAGACAGAGAAAAATCGTAGGAGTTTGGCTTAGGACTTTATGACACTCCTATAGACTGCTTCCACCTTTCCTGCAATGTTAGTCATATTATGTTTGTTGACAACAAGTTTGTAAGCTGCTGCACGAATCTTTCTTCTAAGCCGCTTATCTTTTAGAAGTAGAATGGCCTCTGCTAGTTTTTCAGCAGAGTGCGAATTCACAAGTATGCCCGTTTCTTGGTGGTGTATGATTTCAGGAATACCACCTACATTTGTACCGATAAATGGAACACCAGCAGCCATCGCTTCAAGCCCAACTGTTGGTATACCTTCCCAGAGTGAGGGGAGAACACAAGCGAAAGCCCTTGACATTAGCGAAGGAATGACTTTGTGAGGTTGTTGACCCAAGAATTCGACGTCTAATCCATCTGCTGCTTTGCGGAGTTGAGATAATAGGGTACCCACTCCAACAACTCTAAGCCCAAAGTTCTCACCCCAACCTTTCAGTATATGCAGAGCTTCAATTAATCTAGGTACTCCCTTCCAAGCTTCAAGATCACCAACGAAAATTAAGTGACCGTCTGACACTTCGCGCTGACTGAAAATTGGAAAGTGAGTCATATCAACAGCGTTCGGGATAACGACTGTTTTTGAGACGGTGTAGGGGTAGAGCTTGCTAGCCTTATTTGCATCAGCTTGTGATTGGGCAATTATCTTATTTGCTGTGCGCATGGTTGCTGAGCCAATAGTTCGGTCGAAGAGCTGCTTTATTGAACGTTTGCCAGGATGGATGCCTCCAGGCGGAGTACCAAGCCCACCATGTAAGTGAAGCACGAGAGGAGAGAATTTCCCTAGTCTTAGTATTCTTGCTAGTATTGCTTGATTTGATGTGAAATAAAGATGTGAGTGAATGTGAATGACATCGTAGTTGGTGCGGAGGAGCTTAGGCAGTATGATGGTTAGAGGATTGATTTTCCAAATTACTGTTGGAGTACAAAACCGATATACTTTCACCCCATTTATGACCTCATGTTTCGGGCTAGATGCCATTGTTCGGGCGGTAAAGACATCTACTTCGTGACCTCGATTAACGAGTTGACGTGAAAGGTTATGACAGAATCTTTCAGTTCCTCCAAATTGTTCACCAAAGAAGGGAGAAATTTGAAGGACTTTCATAGTGTGTTAACACTCTTTTCGCGCTAGTTGTCAATTGCAGGTTATCATTCTCGTTTTCTATTTATCTGTTTCTTAATAGTAGCTTCTCCTAGATAGCTAGAGGATTTCTCAACGCTCAATCAATAGCCTGCGGAGGTTCCGTTTCACTTCTTCTTTGTCCTTATTTGTTTCGTACCATTGAATTGTGCGAGTAAAGCCCTCAAGATAAGAAACATTTGGTTCAAAGCCAAGCAATTTTCTTGCCTTTGTCAGATCCGCAGCGCGCGACACAACCCCAACAGGCTTTGAAAGGTCCCTGTGAATACGTTTTGGTCTCCAGCCAATTATCTTGAAGATTTGCTCAGCTGCGTCATTGATGGTAATCCTATCGTCTCGACCAGCATTGACAGCGGAACCATCTTCAATCTTTTGGCAAGTGAGGAGTAGAGCATCAGCAATATCTTCGACATAGGTGAAGTTTCGATCTTGCTCGCCACTTCCCCAGATTTCATAGGGATCCATTTTGATAAGGGCCTTGGCAATCAGAGCTATAACTGCATGAGTCTCGTTCTCTCGAGGCCCATATGCTGTAAAGATTCGCACCGATGAGGTTTTCACCCCGTACTGACGGTGATAAGCTCGCAAAGCCATTTCACCCATGAGTTTTGCCCATCCGTACTCCAAATCTGCAAATGCCTTGTCTCGTACGAATGGATCTGCATCCGCCTCTTTGAGAAGGTAAGAGGACCCAGTTTCCTCTTGCAGGTAGCTAGGGTAGACACAGGCAGAGCTAGCAAAACAGATGCGGTCAACCCCTGCCCTGTATGCTTCTTCGAATACTAACTGATCAAGAAGCATGTTTGTACAGCAATCGGCAGGATGAGTGTGAATATAGCCGCGACCTCCATGAAGAGCTGCTAGATGAAAGACAATATCAATGTCTTGTAAAACTAAACGAGTGAATTTGCGTTCCTTAAGGTCTCCTTGAATAACTGTCAAGTTATCAGTAACCCAGATAGCCTTTCCGCTCTTTCTCTCGAAATTGTACTCCAGATTTTCTAGTTTTCCACTGGAGAAATCGTCCGCTACGAGTACTTCGGCTCCAGTCGATGCTAATTTGTCAACAAGATGGCTCCCGATGAAGGAGGCGCCACCTGTTACCAAGATCTTCTTACTTCTCCACATTGAGGACACCTTTAGCCCAATTATAGGTTTGTTGTAGACCAATATCCAAAGCGGTTTTTGGTACCCAATCCAGCACTTTTCGCATAAGCGTCTGATCAGCGCAGTATTTGTTTGTACCAGTAGGCTGGGTTGTATCCCATTTGATTTTTATATCCTTATTTGAAATTTTGACTATCCTTTCTACTAATCCACGGATAGAAATAGTATCATTAGAACCCAAATTGATAGCTTCTGCTTTAGTTAGTTTCTCCATGAATTTGATTAGCCCATCAACACAATCTTGGACATAGAGAAATGCGCGTTCTTGGCTACCATCGCCAAACATTGAGAACCCCTCTTTGGGGTACAGGATGGCTTTCCTGATAAGAGAAGGAATAACATGAGACCAGCGTGAATCAAGGTTCTCCCTTTCACCATACGCGTTGAAAATACGTGCTGAAGAACATTGCAGACCGTAATCATCATGATATGCGCTGCATTGGATTTCGCCAAGTAATTTTGCCCAGCCGTAGGTGGTGGCTGGATTAGCGGGGATAGCGTCTGATTCTTTGAAGCGATTGAGTCCAGTATGACGCTCTCGGTAGATACAGGCTGAACTAGCGAATACGAACCGTTTTATGTCCGTTTTACGAGCTGCTTCGAGCATGTTGGTGTTCATTTGAATACTGGGTGTTAAGCCTCCAACATTCTCTCTTTTTATGAATTGAATACCACCGACGGTGGCTGCCAGATGGAAAACATGGTCCACCCCATCGCAGGCCTTGTGGCAAATATTTGGATTGGTTAAGTCACCGACAAGTAATTCGATTTGTTCAATGACATCCTCGATGTTTTCACGTGTTCCCCGCGAGAAGTTGTCAACCACTCGTACAGCACATCCTAGTTTGAGAAGTTTCCGAACTAGAGACGACCCGATAAACCCAGCACCGCCAGTTACCAGAACACGTAAATTCTGCCAAAGCACTTTTCTTCGCCCTTCAATTTATTGAATAATAACCAAATGAAACGGTATTCATAATTTAAGTTTAGTTAGTCACGAAATGGAGCTAGTAGCTGTCACATTTCTGAAGCTCTCGACTTCCTTCGTCTGAAAGAATAGATTACCAGAGTCACGATTAGAATGCCTGAGAATATGGGCAAGAGAAGCCGATTAATGACCTCTGGAGAATGGAGAAGGAGTAACTCGTTGTGCACTACAGTGTTGTTTTCTAAAATTATTAACCTTACCTGAGACATATGTCGCCAGTAAGGTCCGCCATACCCATATCCCGTTGATTCACTGATGAATTCGAATTCAAGTTCTATGTCATTCAGACCTGCCACTAAGGTTGCTGCACTGATATTTGTGAAGCGATCGGTACCGGTAAGAATTGAGATATTTTTAGTGTTCGGAGAATAGATTTGTAGTTCAATCCAGACCGACTTGTCTTCATCAACCCTGACTATTGATTCATTAATAGTAATATTTGGAACTCCACCCTGAATCTTATTGATTAGCCGAAAGACTCCTACCCGTCCATAGGGAAGAGAGAGTGATTGAACTCGAAGTGCATAATATGAGAAAGAGAGCTCAATCAGAGCTGAATGATTCAAGGATTTATCGGTTATTTGCAGAACATCTAAACTCCCATTGAAATAGTGGTCTTGCTGCTCACTATCTCGACCCAATTCTAGATTGTACGGTGACGATCTTATTACTCCACTAGCTAGCTCGGAGGTAATTGGAGAGCCATCGACATAGACCTCCATTTTTTCATTGTCGTATGTGAAGATGAAGTGATGCCACAATCCGATGTAGGGAGCTGCTTGTATTGCTAATGAGCCAACAGCCCCTAATGAGAAATAAATCCAGCCATCCCTAACATAAATCGTAAATGATCCTGTTAGCGGTGCATATCCCTTAGAGATTAGGACGCTATTTGTTTCTGAATCAGCTGACTCGATGAGTGCGAAGAAACCAATTGTAAAACCTTCTTGGCTTGGGAGTTCAAAACCTGGAACTGAAACATAATTTGTACCGTTCAAGCCTAAGCTCATTCCATGAATCCCAGGCGTGGATTCACATCCATGGTTTATTCCATGGTTCTCGAAACCACTATAATCGAGAACGGTAGTCGTATTTATGTCATCAAAGGACATGTATAAATGGGGTTCAGTTTGGTTTAGAGATGCAAGTACTGTGTTGTTTGAACTCTCGGGAGTGAGTAAGTCAACGTAAGCATAGTGTTTGATGTAATCATTAGCATACTCGTACCATGCCGCGCTCCAATCATCACCTATGATAAAGAGCGTATTATTAGGGGCTACCTGAAGCAGTGTTTGGAAATCATCTCTTGTGGGCGGCGGAGGGAGTAGGAGGCCTCGTCCGAATATGTCAGGGTCGACAACTGGTCGCATGTAAATGTAACTATTAGAGAAGATGAGGTTGTCTCCATCCATATGATTAATGACGGCATCGTTGATTTCAGCAAAACCGTGATCACTATAGCGAATGGAGTTGCTCACGAATAGCGAATTAAAGAAGACACTATTCAGAAATAAAACAATCAATACTAGAGCCAAGGCAATTGTTCGTATGTCGAGAGTCTTAGAAATTGTCGGAAGTCGACTGAGGAACCTCTGTACACGTGGTGCAAACTGAGGGAAGAATAAAACTAGAATTAATGAAAAGGAAAGTAGTTGGGTAAGGATAATACCTGTTGTCCAAATCCTTGGCAACGAATATCCTACAACAATTAGCCCTTCTTCGATGGTTAATATTACATTGAGCAAAAGGAGGATACACATCCCAATGAATACCTGAAGACATGATATCGCCCGAGGGATTTCTTTGAAATCCTCCAATATTGCAAATGATAGTGGAACCCAAAGAGGAATCATCCACAAGGAATAGCGGTTGATGTCATTCGAACCAATAAGGGAGAGGGCATCGAAGTAGTAAAGGTAGAAAGATACGAGTATTAGAGATGCCAACACTGTTGTCCTAAATTTCCAATGCTTTCTCCTAGATATGATGAGTGCAGGTAGAATCAGAATTATTGCAGCGAAAAGGAGGCCTAGGGTTTCTGGTGACAACAAGGTGTAGAAGTATTCAATAAACTCGATAGGCGTTCGGGTGAATAGAGTAGTAGAAGCAGGATTCCACCAAGGGGTAAAAAACCATCTAGTAATTTTAGAGGCGGGGCTTATGAATATAAACTGTCCAAATATGTTTGAAAGTGCTTGGTTTCCAAGGAACCACCGTGATATCACATAAGGTACATCCAGACATAATTCGTAGAGAAGAACAGGAATTACTGCTGCACCGAGAAGGATTTTGTATTTCATTCTGACTTTGTAGAGTTTGTACCGAACCAAAATGACAACTAAGGTTAGCCACATGCCTACAAGTATCAGGATATTGATTTTTACAAAGGCGATGATAACTACACCTAGGAGTGCAAAGAACAGGTTCGTCAGACTAATTTCTACAGTCGTGTTTGTTTTTTGAAAAGATTTGATGAAGAAGAGTGCAGCAAAAACAGCGTAGAATGTAATTGCTAAATCGTTCAGAGCTAATCCCGAGAATATGAAGAGGAGAGGGGTGGAAAGAACGCCTCCAAATGTGGCTATCCGTAGCCACATGTTTCTAGTCAGGAGAGAGGAAGTCATTGCAGTCATGATCAAGAAGAAACCGCTTAATATCCCGGCATTCGAAGCGTGTACACCCGTCGAGGCGATAAAGGAAAGAAGAAGATATATCCAGAAGTATCGTCCGAGAATCAATACCATTATCGCTCCGGTATCAGGCAATGCTGAGTGAGGGGCAGGTGGTACTCCTATATTCAGAATACCTAGCATAGCGTTTGAGATGTAGGTTGTTTCGTCTGGAGTGAAGAAGCGGGGAAGGTGGCTAAAATACAGGATAAGGGGGATGTACAGCATGCCCGCGAGGACAACTAATATCAAGTCGGACTGATTGATTTGGATTGCCCTCTTTTTTACAATGGAGAAAAGGGCTAATGGTAAAACCAGTAGAGTTGTAACTAGCGAGTAGGAAAAGGGGAGTTGAGCTAGTTTAAGATAGAGGAACAATGAAGCTAGAACAACCATCAACACTGTGGAGATAAAGAAACCTAGGATAACGAGCTTCACCAGGCTTTGCTTATTTCCTTTCAACACAACTAACAACATGAATCCAGGTAGAATGTAAAGGCATGGGAATGCTATGATTACTCTAAGCAATGGTGATGCAGGGAGAAGGGAGAGAAGAAGATAGAATAATTCCAGACCGATAATGCCAATAAACACTGCAGTTTTTCTGATGAATGTTAATAGGCTATCGATTCGCATTGATATCTCCTCCAGACCAGTAATATCTAATAATCTTTAGCATGTCAGCCTTCACGTGCCACATGCTTGTCCAGTTGCACACCAGGTTATCCCTTCCTTACACCATACTAAATCCCTCATCAAAGGTTCAGTGACTAACATATTTCAGTGATTAGATCTGGGAGGGGGGCTAAAACGTTCTTCCACTGATACTTCTCTGCAATCAACTGAACTCCATTGTTGGATTTTGTTTGCCAGATAGGTTCACTAGCTAAGGCTTCGAGAGCAGCTATGTAGTTCTCTGTTGAGTCTTCTCGTAAAGCTATACCACTTTCTTCTACATCAACCAGCTGCCCCCAGTCTCCTATATTCAGAGTGATGACTGGGAGTCCAACAGACATGTAGTCTAAAATTTTGATTGGAAAACTAACTAAACGCGTTGTATCTCGAGTCGACGGAGCTATACCTACTTGCATTTGCGCCATTACATCGAAAATTTTGGGTCGCGTCACAAAACCCAGGTATTTAATCGGGATGCGTTCATGTTTAATTCGAGCAAGTATATGCTTTTTGAGAGGGCCTCCTCCAGCAAGGTAGAATTTGTAGGTGGAGGAATCGGCAATTTTCGCAAGGTCTAAGAAGTCGTCTATACGCTCCCAATACGTGAAAGCACCTGCATAAATCACCTTTAAGGGGAATTCGTATCTTGCCCTTACTGTAGGTAGATTTGCTCCGTTATAGATTACAGAGATTTTTTCATCTGCAATTCTGTAGTGGGTGGCTATGTGGCGTTTCATCGATTTGCTTACGACTAGTAAATGATTACATCTGCGGAACACATCAACTTCAATAGCTTCTTTGATATACCATAATCGTTGCTTGGATCCACGAGCCTCTGCTCCAGCTAATCCGTGAGCATCCAAGATGATAGGTATAGAATCAGACTCGAAGACTTTGAGAGCCAACCATCCAAGAAGGTAATGTTCAGCGATAACCAAGTCAACTTTGATTTGTTGCCGGATACGACGAAGATAATTCCATGCAGTCGTTAATTGCAATCTTTGTAAGACAATGTTCTTCATATCAAATGTCTTGAATTTACGTAGTGGGAAAAGAGAGCCTATAATATTGGAGAATCCTTCCTTCTGAATGTAGGAGCGGGTAAATGATGGAAGAATTCCTTCATATACAATGAATCCAGAGGCTCGCAGGAAATGAATTATTTGTTGTATTCTGATTCTATTGCCTAATCCACGTGTAACTCTGTGAATAAGTAATATTCGCCTCTTCTTCATTAGAACCGCATCAGTATTATTTTAAAACGGCATTCACTTTTTCCATACATGAATCGTCATTATATTATAATTCGCTAGGGTGATACTGTTCTTCCTGTTGAAGGAAATAATATACCTGAAACTAATGCCAAAGTGATTGACAGTTAGCGTCTGATTCTTTGTTTAATGGAGAAAAGAACGAGAAATACAACAAGAATTCCAAAGGATACTAGCAAAAGAAGGGTATTCATGAATACTGGATTATGAATCAGAAGGAGAACACTTTGGATTAAGGTGCTATTCTCCAGCACTATCAGTCTCACTTGTGACATGTGCCGCCAATAGAGGCCACCGACCCCATACCAAATTGGATCACTATCATACTCAAACTCAAGTTCCAAGTCGTTTTGCCCTGCGACCAAAGGCATTGTATAGACCTTAGTGAAGCGGTCAGTACCAACCAGAAGTGTAGTATTTTCTTCACTAGCTGTATTAACTTGCAATCTGATTTGGACAGTTTGATTATTATCAACACCAATCGACGCCTCCGCGAGATTTATACTAGTATCTCCACCTTGAACCTCTTTGAAGACACGGAAGATTCCGACTTGACCAGTTGGTAGAGCAATGGAGGAGACGCGAGAGGCATAATATGAAAAGAGTAGCTCAATCATTGCTGAGTAGTTTAAGGAAGTGTACGAGACTTGCAAAGAATCCAGTTGACCAACAAAATTATCACTTTGGTGTTCGCTATCTCTACCAATTTCCAGATCATAAGGAGAGCTTCTAATTACTCCACTTACTAATTTAGAAGCCATTGGAGAACCGTCGACAAAGATTTCCATTTTTTCACCGTCATATGTGAAGATGTAATGATGCCAAGAGCCAAGATAAGGTGCTGCTCTAATCCCCCAAGAAGCTACACCTCCGAGAGAGAAGTAGATCCAGCCAGCATACAAAAAGACCGTATAGGATCCTGTTGACGGAGCATAGCCCTTGGAGATAATAACTTGATTAGTGACCGGTTCAGCCGTATTGAATAACGCAAAGAAGCTGATAGTGATGTTTTGACTAGGCTGGCTGACGCCCGGAACCGAGATATACCCTGTTCCATTGAAATGTAGAGAATCGCCGATGAGCCCAGCAACAGGTTCAGCTCCATGATTCTGACCATGATTTTCAAAGCCGCTTTCATCTAGGACCATCGTTTCATTTACGTCTTCAAAGGGCATGACTAGATTCGGAGTTGTAAGGTTTAAATCGGAAAGCTCCAAGAGGTTTGTTACTTTTGGAGTAATATAATCAACATAGGCATATTGTTTGATGTACTTGTTCGCGTATTCGTACCAAGCGGTGCTGCTATCGTCGCTTACGAGAAAGAGAGAATTGTTAGGGGCTGCTTGAAGCAGTAATAGGAATTCCTCCTTTGATTCCGGTGGTGGCAGCAGAAATCCTTCGCTAAATAGCGTGGAGTTTACATAGGGCCTCATGAAGATGTAATTGTTAGCGAAAACGAGGTTCCTCCCCATCATAGCGCTATCGAGTTCTTCATTGATTTCCATAAAACCATGTTCACTATAGAGAAGGGAGTTTTGCATTGAAAGAGTGTTAAAGAAAGCGCTATTGAACACCAAACCGATTAGTACAAGAATTAAGGCGAATGTCTTCATATCAACAGACTTTGATATTTCATGTAGCCTGGCGAAAGGAGCCTTTAGATTAAATGGAGCATTCTGAAGGAAAAGCAGAGTGAAGGCTAGTGTAAAGAAAAACAGTTGTATTACTAGAACGCTTGTTGTCCAGAATCTATGTTGTAATGCATATCCTACAAGAACTCCCCCTTCCTCGATGATAATGATTATATTTAGAACTAACAAAACGAACATTCCAGTTACTACCTGAAGAAGATTCACTATGCGGGGATTGACTTTGAAGTCTTGAAACACCCTAAAGATGAGTGGAATCCAGAGGGGAATCATCCACAAGGAGTATCGGTTGATGTCACTGGGAACGACAATGAGGAGGGCATTGAAATAGTATAGATAAAACGAGATTATTACTAGCGTCGCTAGAAGTGTCGTCTTGAATTTTTGATGTTTGTACGTTGAAATGATTAGTACCGGCAGGACTAGGATCACTGCAGAGAAAAGCACCCCTAAGGTTTCCGGTGACAAAAGCGTATAGAAATATTCCAAATACGCTATGGGCTTTCGAGCGAAACCCATAGCAGTTGCTGAACCCAAGGAATAAGGGAACAGCCAGTTAGCAATCGTTGAAACGGGACTTATGAACAAAAACCGTTCAAACAATCCTGCAAGAAGCGGATTTCTGAGAATTCGTTGCGATATCAGAAAGGGTATGTCCAAACACAATTCGTAGAGTAAAACAGGCAAAACCGTCGCAATTAATAGAAGTTTGTATTTCAGATTGACTTTGTAAAGTCGATACCGAACCAATACTACGACTAAAATTAACCACATACCAACGATAATCAGAATATTGATCTTGACAAGGGCAATTACTATTACACCAAATAGCGCAAAAAACAGGTTCGTTGTGCTAATTGTTACATCTTTGTTTGTTTTCTGAAAGGCTTCTACGAAGAGAAGCGTCGCGAACACAGCATAAAATACAATCGCTAAATCGTTTAGAGCAGATGCTGAAAAAACGACTAGGAGGGGATTAATGAGTACAAGACCAAAAGTGGTTAATCGTAGCCATATATTATCAACCAGAAGAGAAGCCGTGAGAGCAATCATAACTAGGAAGAAAACGCTGACTAATCCCGCATTCAAAATGTGCAACCCTGTAGAAGCGACAAAGGAAAGAAGGAAATTAATCCAGAAGTATCGTCCTAGAATTAAGGCCATTAATCCACCAGTGTTTGGCATCACTTGATTCTGTGCAGGAGGTACTCCAATGTCAAGAATGCCTAGCAGGGCGTGTGACAAGTAAGCTGTTTCGTCTGGAGCCAAGAAGCGAGGTAATTGGCTGAAATAAAAAAACAAAGGAATGTACAGTAAAAGGGCGAGAGCAACTACCACCAAATCTGTTTGATTAGTTTGAATTCTCCTCTTTCGAATGATGTTGTAGAGTGTTGGCGGCATTACTAGAAGAATAATTACAAGCGAATATGAAAGGGGAATTTGTGCTAGCCCAAGGGCTTGAAAAAATGTAGCTAGAACAATCATCAAAACAGTTGAGATAAAGAACCCTAGGATGACCAACTTTAGTAGACCGTCATTAGGTCTTAGCGCTACTAAAAACATCAAACCCGGTATGATGTATAGGCAAGGGAATGAAAGAATCGCTCTTAGTATGGGCATTACAGGTAGCAAGGAAAGAGCGAGGTAGATTAACTCAAGGAGTAGTATGAGAAAAAACAGAGAAGATTTCTTGATGAGCTGAGGCAAGTTGTTGTTTCGCATCAATATCTCCTCATGAACCGTTCTCAAATGAGCCCTTTAGCATTTCAGTCTTCATGTAACACTAGAAATTCTGATGATACTCTTTTCTGCAAAAGGCTTTTGTAACCTGTGTGTAGGCACTTCGTTGTAAACCAATATTAAAAATGGTCTTGTGGAAGAAGAGGCCTCTGAAATGCTCGTTTCGATTGTTGGTACCCGACCGAATTTAATAAAATTGGCCCCGATTGTACGGGCTGCCAGGAAGGATAATCTTGAACACCATATTATCCACACAGGACAACATTACGACTATGAACTATCCCAAGTCTTCTTCGAAGAATTAGAACTTCCACCTCCAGACACCTATCTAAAAGTTGGATCCGGCTCTGATGGTTACCAGATTGGTGAAACTATCCATCGAGTAACAAAGACGCTTCAGCGGTTGAAGAAGCCAGCGTTTATACTTGTATACGGTGATACCAACGCCACAGCTGGAGCAGCGTTAGGCGCGAGGAAATGCGGTTTCAAGGTCGGCCATATCGAATCAGGTATCCGAACTGGAGATTACCTGTTTCCAGAGGAAATTAACAGGGTCATATCAGAGACCTGCTCTGATGTACTCTTTGCTCCTACAAAAAGCACCTATGAAAACGTTCGGTCGACCGGTCGCGCTGTCTTGTCGGGAGACTGTATGTTTGATACTTTGCTTTGGGCTGAGCCCCGGCTTGACCAAAAGCTTCTCAGCGAATTCGATCTGACTCCTCGCGAATACTGTCTAGTAACAATGCACCGAGGGATGAATGTGGACAAGCCGAGTATACTTCGACGAATCCTAAAAGCCCTTGAAGATACTGGCGAACACTTTCTCTTCCCAGTACACCCGCGCACCAAAAAAACACTCGAGAAGCTTCAGGTCCCCTCATCTATCCAAGTAACGCCACCTCTTGGATACTTTGCATTTCTCAGCCTTATGAAATATTCAAAGAAAGTAATTACCGATTCGGGTGGTGCTCAAAAAGAAGCGTACGCTTTTGGGATACCCTCCGTTATTCTACTTCATGTTCCAGTCTGGCAAGAACTAGTTGAAGTTGGCTGGAATCTTCCTGTGAGCAATGAACCGGATAAGATTAGACAAGCAATTTTAGAGTTCTGGCCTCGTGGTAAACGCCCACCTATTTTCGGCGATGGACGAGCTGGAGACAAGATTTTACAGACACTGCACCAAGAATATGACAAGCTGCTCTCAGGATGAAGAAATCTTAAAGGAGTCAATAACATGCAAGAACTCGAGGGAAAAACAGCTTTAGTGACTGGGGCTGGAAGAGCCTTAGGGCGTGAGATTGCGTTATACCTAGCCAGAAGTGGAGCGGATATAGTTGTAAACTACAACACTTCCTCGGACGGCGCAGGGCAGGTCTGTACTGAAATCTCAGAAATTGGTCGCAAGTCACTGTCAGTAAAAGCTGATGTGAAGAACCCAGACGCTGTTCGTGAAATGTTTCAAAGAACTAGCTCTGAATTCGGTTCTGTTGACATTCTAGTGAATAATGCAGCTATTAATATCGATTCAACTGTTAGAGGGATGGATAACGAGACATGGAATGAAGTTCTTACTGTTAATGCGACAGGCACATTCTATTGTACGCGAGAGGCGATCCCCACTATGCGAACTAATGGTTGGGGGCGCATCATAAATATCAGCTCTGTAGTTGGCTGCACTGGAGTTATAGGAGCAGCGAATTATGCCGCCTCGAAGGCCGCAGTTATAGGTTTCACAAAATCTGTCGCACGAGAAGTAGCACGTCACAATATCACAGCAAATGTCGTTGCGCCAGGATATATCGATATTGGCATGCTACAGAAACTGCCCAAGAAGATACAAGACAAACTTCTTCAACAAATCCCGTTAGGCCGTTTTGGACACCCGAGGGAATTGGCGGCAGCAGTTGCATTTCTTGCATCGCCGGAAGCAGCATACATTACTGGTCAGGTTATCCACGTTAACGGCGGTTTCTATATGTAATACTAGTGCGGTTAGTGAGATAGCTGGGGAACCAGTAGTAAGAACCGAACAGAAAGTGCATAACCACTAACCAAACATCAGTCTAAGAAGTGGACTGGTATAGCGTGCGATTTTTGCAATTGATTCCTCCGAAAAAAATGCTTGTGCTATCTCAAGGAAGTCCCTCTTAGTTAGAATATCTAGCCGCGTATACGCAACAAGTGTAACTAAAAGAATTAGAGGAACCCCAAAGAACCACGGTAAGGGAAACAGAAAAGGTACACCGAATAGCCAGAAGATATGGAACAGGAGAAGAATAACCGTCAACCCTCCAGGAATAGCAATTGTTTTTGCATATTGCCCCCAATCGAGACCATATCTAAGTCTTCTAGCAGATAGGATGATAGGTATTAGCGCCAAGAAGAATCCTGAAGAATATGCGATGGCTGCGCCAGTAGATCCTAAGCCTACGATTAAAAGAGCATAAAGCACAAACCTGCTGACATTCAAAACTAGACCTAGAATGGTTACATGTATGTATTTACCAGTAGCGTAAATGTAACCTTCATATCCAACAACGATTGGATAGACTGTTGTACCCATCATAAGAATGAAGAAGGGAATATTGGCAAGTTCATATGTTGGCCCGAGTAACGAGAAGAGGAGGGGGGAATAAAGTGCGAATACAAGGGCTACTGGAGTGGTTACAGCAAGTAAGAGCTGTATTGTCCTTGATGCCATACCTTTCTGGCCAGTATCCAAACTACTTAGAACAGGAAGCATGAGAACCCCCACGCTCAACGGTAAGGAATAGATGATTTGTGCTATCATAAAGGCGATGAAATAGAGGCCTGTTTCTGCACTACCCGTGATGCCGTAGATACCCAAAACGCCTAGAGATTGGGAAAGAATAGTTAGTGTGTATGGAATCCACGAAGGTGAACCAGACTCGAAAAGTGGTTTGATTTCAGTGCTATGGAATTCCATTCTCGTCTTTAGTCTTCTAAACAATCTTATTGTGTGACCTAATAGAACAATGTCCAATGTAATTGAGGCTGCGAAAATTCCATACACAAGACCGAGGAATCCCCATCCGAAAGCCATCAGCAAGAACCCAATCCCTAGTTTTGCTATTGCTGACAGGATTTGTGCAGAAGCGGATATTTCTGTTCGTAGTATAGAGTTGAAGAGTGATACGAGGAGAACGGGCCAGAAATTAAGGGAGAAGAGCAATGCAACGAAGTACAATTCATAGGGCGCTAAAAAGAATAGAGGCGTACCAGTAAACGCCATTGAGAGAAAAACAATGGATACTGGGAGATTCAAAAGAAGGAGTATGATAAGGGATGTGTAGAAATATGATGTTAATTTCTGGTCGTCCTCTTTCCCTCGGCTAATACCGATGAATCTTCGAAGACCAACGGGTATACCGAATGAGAAGAAAGTAACTAACAGGTTCTGTAATGAGATGATAACCCCTGCGGACCCTATCATTTCGGGGAGAACTAGTCGCGCTGCAATTATCCAATAGACATAACCCAATATGCTTGATAATAAGCCTCCAATGTAAAGCCATATACTGCCCTTGACGACTCGCCCGATACTCAAGGTTCTACACCTTCTAACAAATAAGACCCGTTTTCACCATTTATTCGAATTTTGTTTTTTGTATTGATATGCACTTTGAAAGGAGAGTGTTAATCATTTGTCTGTATAGATTCAAGTTTTTCGTAAAGTTTCATGTGAAGTGCTGCAATGTTTGTCCATGTATATTTTTGGGCATATCTTTGGGCGTTATTGACGAGTCTTCTTTTTAATTCACTGCTACGGAGTAGTTCAATAAGCGCTTTTAGTAATGTAGTTGGATCATCGCTACCAAATAACAAGAAGTGCTTCTGAGGATAAACATGAGGCATACCTCTGACGGCGTTTTCAGTTGCAACTACAGGTTTTCCACTCTGGAATGAATAGATAGTCTTTACGTGAGTACCACCCAAATTCGGTAAGTGTGGGAGAACTATTGTATCTGGCAACGCGAATAAATCGCCAAGTTTTTCGACGAATCCCAATGGTCTATACCAATCGGTTTTAGGAAGAAGCGCTTTGCTCCCCCTGCCAGCAACAACAAAGATTAACCTCCTTCCTGTTGTTTTTTTAAATTCCTTCGAAATGGAATGGGATATTTTATACAGATACTTAGCAGCCTCAAGATTGGGCTTGAAGTCCATCGTGCCAAAGAATAGGGCTATGAACGCATCTGGCTCTAATCCGTATCTATTCCGTAAAGCCGAATTATCAACGTCTTCTTGGATGTCAAGCTCAGGAACTCCATTTGGGATTACTACCATTCTATCGCGTGCAACTGCTCCATGAAGCTCCTCATACCAATCCTTGTATATTTGCCCAACAGTTATAGAAGCGCGGCAGAGCTTTAATAGAAGTCTTTGGATGAAAAGCTGGAATCTCCCACCAATACTTTTCCGAGGATCTTCAGTAAACCATCTGTCATGAAAGACTATTATGGACCTCTTACTAACTGGGCGAAGGAGAAGGAGCAGTACTAAGGTTCTTGTGAAGGGAAATGATACTATTTGAACTACATCGTATTTCTGGCTCAGACCACCCGCGATAAGTTTGACAATCCACCCAAAAAAACGTCGTAGTTTCAGTAGCCTGTTAGGCATATTGATTACCTGCAGGTTTGGATGTAGGTCCTTCAAGTGATGCCAGAATCCTCCTGACAATTTCACACGAGCACCCAAACCTGCTAACCCATCTGCAATCTGGATAATCCTTTCAGGTGTCCCTCTTGATCTCAACAAATAACCTGTGTAGAGTATTAGTATTTGCACGTTTGGTAGCTCCATATATCACTTTATTTTGAATTGTTCCACAGGAATCCTTTCGAGGGTTCACACTTGGCGTTTTCCTGTTTTTCGGTTAGACTATGTAGCCAATACTTGATTTAATAAAACTTCACGTCAAGCCGATATTCATCAATTCATTTAGTGTGTAGAACGGAACCTGAGTAGTAAGTTTTGGAGCCGCTTTGTTCCCTGATTGGACTTCCACCAATGGACGAAAAGGAATGTCAAAAGGACCCCTAGAAGCGGTATAGAGAGCATTATGTTTATCGACTCCGTATTTTGAACTAGGAGAAGTTCATTGAATACCAATCGATGATTATCTATTATTACTATACGAGCTTGAGATAAGTACGGCCAATATTGACCACTTGCGTTAAATTGAAAATTAAATTCAAGATTGTTTTGTCCTGGAACAATTGACATCACGTAAACTTTAGTGAAGCGGTCAGTACTGATTAGAATCGTGATATTCTTTGAATTGGAGGCTGAAAGACCCAAATCTATAGTGACACTTCGATCTTCTTGGATACCAATCTGTGAACTGTGAACAGTAATGTTTTCTCCAGCGCTTGACGTGGTATTCCTTAGTTGAAAGAGATTAGCCTGTCCTTGAGGAAGAGGTATAGTGTGAATTCGTGGCGCGTAATTTGCGGTAGCATCAATAAAGGCTGTTTGGTTCACATAATTTTCCGCGATTAGAAGATTATCAATGCATCCATTAAAGAAACAACAATCAGAGGCATCTACTCCGATCTCCAAGTCAAAGGGAGAAACACGGATAGCTCCATTAGCCAATTTAGCAGCCACCAAGAAACCATCCACATACAACTCCATTTTCTGCCCCGTATATGTAAACAAGAAATGGTGCCAAGAGCTGACATAGGGTTCTATTGGATACAAAATTTCACCAACGCCACCTAGAGAGAATCGTATTTGATTATCCCAAACAAAGACCTCATAGGAACCATCTGCTGATGCATTTCCCTTTGCGATAACTGAGCCATTGGTAAAGAAATCAGTTTCCTCGATTTTAGCGAAGAATCCGATTGTGATTTCATTTTGGATATTAAGACTTTCACTGGCTCTGACAGTCACGTATTGTGTTCGGCCATCAAATTCAAGCGCATATCCTTGATATCCCGTAGTGAGTGTGGCTCCGTAATTATCGCCGTTGTTCCCGTACCCACTTGAGTCTGGTACAACTGTTTCATTGGCATCGTCGAATGTCATTACCAAGACACGAGTAGACAAACTCGACAGCTTCGAAATGTTAAGTGGACTTGGTGTTAGAATGTCTGCATATGTGAAAGGCCTGATGTAAGCGTTTGCGTATTCATACCAAGTGGTTTTATCATTATCACTAATGAGAAACAACGTATCAGCAGGAGCAGTTTCAAGTATTTCATCAAGATCATTTAGAGTATCAGGAGGAGGAAGCATCAATCCCTTTTGGATAAGGTCACTGCTAATGTAGGGCCTCATATAGATGTAATTATTCGTAAATACGAGGTTGCTTTTGTCAGAATAGCCATCAAGAGCGCTGCTCATCGTAATAAAGCCGTAATCCTCATATAACGTAGAATACCTGATGTAGACTGAATGGTAGTAGATTCCATTCACCAAAATCAAAATAACCATGGCAATAGAGAAGAATTTCTTTGGACTTGTGTGCCATTTCACCGATTTGCCTAAACTTATTCGGAAGCTAGTATAGTTCTTCCTTTTAGTATGAACAAGTGAAGCTAGTAATGTCGTTAAGGCAGCTAGCTGAAGCGTGGTTACTATAATTGTCCAGAGCCGGAACTCAAACCCAAAATCAATCCATACACCTCCAATGGTGACTATGGTCAAAAAAAGGTTGATTAAGAATAGAAGTAAGGCACCTAAAAATACTGGTAAAAGATTCCTCTCTAAGGGGTTATTTATTATATTGGACATTATGAGCAGGGTAAGCGGTATCATGAGAGGTACAATCCAGAGTGAAAGCCTACCGACATCAGAAATATAAGATGAGCCAAGGGCGTTGAAGTAGAAAAGACCTAATGAAAGTAATATTAACCAAGCAAGCAGGGATTGGTGAAATTCTTTCCGTAAACCTGGTGAGAGAAGGAGGAGTAGTGGTAGCGCCACAATAACAGCTGACACCAAGAAGTTAGAAGCTTCAGGACTGAGAAGGCAATAGAAGTAATCAAGACTGCTAGTTATCCCATGTGAGAATACTGTAACTGCACCAGGATTCCAGGGAGGGGCGAGGAACCAACCGAGAATCTGTTCTACTGGGCTTACAAACAGGAATCCCCCGAAGAGAGACCCCAGATATTCATTTTGTAAAAACCAGACAGAGATAACATAGGGAATATCAAGACAGAATTCGTAAAGAAGAACAGGAAGCACTAAAAGAGCAAGCAGGATTTTATAGCGTGTTTCAGTTTTATAGAGTCGGTAGCGAAGTAGAATATAAACAGAGAGTACCCACATAACAACGAGAACTAGTATGTTAAGCTTGATCAAGCTCAATGCAGCAAGACCCATTGCAGAATATACTAGATTTGAAACTGAGATAGATACAGAACCCTCAGTTCTAGCAAATGAGCGCGAAAAGAATAGGACTGCAAATACCGCGTAAAATGCAAGGGCAAGATCGTTCAAAGAAAGAGCAGAGAAATAAAACATACGAGGAGTAAGGGTAACAATGACAAAGACTGTAATGCGCATCCATCTTTCCTTTACGATGAGAGATGAGGTCAATGCAGTCATAATAAGAAAGCTCGCTCCGATAAGGCCAGCTTGGTATCCTGCCACCCCAGTTGAACAAATAAAAGAACATAGAAGATAAGTCCAGAAATATCTTCCTTGAAGCAGAGCGATCAACTCAGCTCTATCCGGCCTAATACCCACCGGAGAGATTACGCCATCAATAATTCCCGACAGCGCAGTTGAAATATAACTCGTCTCATCTGGAGCAAAGAAGCGGGGAAAAATATTGATAAACAAAAGTACGAAGAGATAGGTTGCAAAAACAAGACAGGTAAATAGGAAACCTGATTTGCTAAGCTTTGGTTCTCTTTTTCTGACTACTGAAATAATTGTAGCAATTAATACAAGACTGAAGTTAGTCAATGAATAAGTTAAGGGTATGAAGGGGATGTTTAGAAGAAGAAAGCTCGAGGTTGTAAAAACAAGTAATAATGTAGAAACGAAGAAGCCCTTTATGACCAATTCTGCAAGGCTAGTGTCTGGATTACTACCAAGTGCTATAAGAAGCATTAGACCTGGGATAATGAACAAGCATGGAAACACGAGTATAATTTTGATTAGTGGAATTGGTTCCGCTATTGAAAGGACAAGATAGATTAGTTCTAGGAGGATTACAAAGACGAAGAGGCTCTGATTTTTCAGAGTTGTAATAGTTTCATTTGTAGTCATCTAATCCTCCCTCGAAATCTCATCTGTTATTTAGATTGGAGCATGTTCTTGGTGTAAATTTGATGTAGGTTTCTAGGATGATGTTCAAACGTGAACCTTTGTTTAACGATTTCTCTATTCGCTTCACCCAATTTGTGTCTATTGTATCGAGCTGGTAAATCAGCATAAGAAACATCTCAAGATTGTAGAATAGAGGTGTGATGTGCTTCTAATATCAGACACTTATCGTATAGGTTCAGCGTTCGCCCTATGATGTACCCGTGGTTACTCAGCCATTTATGAATTTCAAATTCTTTTACAACAGACAAATGAATTTCTATGACAAGACGCTTCACTTTGGTGTATTGCCTCTCTAACCCTTGCAGAACCTCAGTTTCCATCCCTTCAACATCGATTTTAACTAAATCAACAACTTTGGGCTCTGACAATACATCGTCTAAAGGAACCACTGAAACCGTCGCACTTTCCAATGCGTCAACCAAGAACTGATCTTTTAGAGAACTATCACCTCTACTCAAACTTCCAAAATGAAGTACACCTCTACCGCTCTTATCCCCTACTGCTACATCATGGGAGCTGACTCTTTCTCCGAGTTTGTTTAACCGAATGTTCTTAACAAGAAAGTGATAATTATCAGGATTGGGTTCAAATGCAAGAATTCTCGCTTTGACAGCCTGTTTAGACATTTGAAGAGTAAACAAACCGATGTGCGCTCCAACATCAAGTATGTATTTGAACTGTTCTGCTTGTGCTACGTTGTATATTTCTTTGTGATAAATCTCGGAGATAATCGTCATGATTCTGAAATCATCTAGTGGATATGCCAAGCGATTTCCATCAGGTAGCGCACCAATTAATCCTCTACCTTTAAACAGCGACCGAAACGCTGATGTTACAAGTTTGTGACCGAAAAACAGAGCGAGAAAATTAATACTCAAGTCCCTCAATCTGAGAGGGAGTCGGAGTGTTAGCCAATATTTCAACCTTCTAAGCATTTTTCCTCACTTACAAGGTTTCCAGTACAAGATTGTAAATTTGTAGCAGGCGTTGAAAATGACGTTCACTAGAAAACCTTTGGGTCACGATTTCCTTGTTCGCTGCGCCCATCTTCTCCCTTCTACTCGAATCTTCTGCTAGAAAAATCATCTTGTCATAGATTGCATCTGAACCTTTCTGTGATAAGGGATTGAACAGACAGCTTGTGTCTTGTAATGTCTCTGGAATTCCACCAATATCTGACGCAATTGAAGGGAGCCCGCAGCTCATTGCTTCTAGAAGAGACCAAGGATGAGCTTCGCTCAATGAGGGTAAAATGAACGCATCAGCCATACTATAAATTTCTGGCATTTTGCTGTGCGGTTGATAACCAATGAATTCCACATGACTTTTTATCTTCAGCAAACGTGTTAAGGTTAGAAGCCTCGTCTTTAGGGGACCTTCCCCACATATGACCAGCTTGGCATTACCCATAGCTTGATATGATTTTACGAATTTACTGAAAGCCTTGAGGAGATTTTCGTGATTTTTTACAGGTGATAGACTCGCAACGTTAAGGAAGATTAAGTCGTTTTTTGATCTAATCCTTTTCAACCTTACATCCTTCACTTCTTGTTTGCTAAAAAAGCTGACATCTATTCCATTATAAAGAGTGCTTATTTTTTGTGGAGAAACACCAGATGCAGCAAGTTCTTTCCGAGCCCTTTCACATACAGAGATAATATGGGATGCGGTCTCCCAAGTCTTCCGTGTTGTAATTCTTCCTAGAAGGTTTCGTCTGAGCCCATAGCCGACACTAGGCACCGAGAATACATCAACACCGTGTGTATGAACTAGGAGGGGTTTGTTATGTATTCTCTTTGTTAGAGCATACCAGAAACCTAGAGGAAACGAGAATTGTATATGAAGAATGTCATAATGAACTAACCTTCTCAACAACAGAGATGCGCCTAATAACCGTCCTAAGGGGACCTTGCCTTCGAGTTTTTTTCGTGAAGCTTTCACGAGAAAAGTATCTACATTAACACCAAATTTCGCCACTCCTTTCTTCAATGAATCTAAGTACTGTGTTTTAGCACATAATGTTGGAATATCAGTAACCACAGCGATTTTCATTGTAAACACTCATCAAACATATCAGCGCAATACTCTTAGGATTCTCTCAACTTGAGCATTTATGTCATATTCCTGGGCAGCTTCAAATGCCTGTCGTGATAACTCACGGAGAAGATGCTCATCCTTGGCTAGCTGAAATATTGCATTGACCATAGCTTCCTCATCACCAGGCTGTACTAAGAAGACCCCCTTTCCTTCCATTTGTCGAAAGCCCCTTACTGCCGTTGCTATAACTGGTTTCCCAGCAACAAGGGCTTCAACTAGTTTCATAGGTGTATGAATCAATCCTTCCATTTGCGGACGTGGTATCACAACAACTCTGAACAGTTTGAACATATCCTCAAAGAGACATTCTCTTTTTACTGCACCACAAAAGATAACATTCCGACCAAGTTCCAGATTTTCTGATAGCTGTTCGAGTTCTTCCTTTAGAGGTCCATCACCTATAATGTATAATTTTACATCTTTCTCTTTCTTGACTACTTTGGCGAAGCTTTTGATCAGGAAGGGAAGGCCTTGCCATTTGGCTAGTATTCCGAAGTAACCGAATGTTCCTGAAGGTATTTTCTCCAGCTTTGAAAGTGGAATACTAGACGTGTCTACTGCGATTCTTGTTAAGATGATTTTGTCTCGTGGAAAACCTGTTTTTATGAGCTTTTGCAGATGGGCTTCACCCATAACCTTTAGAAAACTGTAGACCTGAAGGTTTTCAAAGAGCTGTAGGATGCCCAAGATTTTTGGTGGAAAGAACATAGTGGCTTCAGGGGAGGTTGACAGAACCTCACCATCCGCAACGCTTCTAATTCCTAGTATCTTCATTATTGGTGCTAAAGGGAGGGTTGGAATTGAATGCCTTATCATGCAAAGTCGTGTATTGTTTCTTATGAAAGCATAAACTACTGTGAAGATTTCTACAAGGTAGAAGGCTAGTAAACGCAATATTGTAGTCAATGTGATTCCCGTACTGACTATCTCTGGTAATCTTGGTGGATAGAGAGGGATTCTTGTCACTTTGATTCCCTTTTCCCTCATTTCGTCGTCGAATTGTTTTCCGTCTTTGTTCAGGGGACAAACTAGAATTACTCGCATGCCTTTGCGCCTAAAGGCGTTAACTAATTCGAGGTAGTTGGAGGTGTCACCAGTTGTTCCAGGGAAATTTGATGGTGAAATAACAACAATAGCCCCTCGTTTTCCGTTCATCCCAAGACCACCTACCTTTCTTACCATATTCAATAAGGGATTGAAAATTACACTAGGACCTCTGAAATACAGAAGCCGCTGATTTGAAGTAGATTTGTCTAACAGCTTCTTTTGGAAAGCGACACACTTTGATGGCGTACATTGAAACGTCTATGTCGAAGAAAGGAGCGTCTGTACCGAACAGGATGTGATCTGCACCGACAGTTTGGACTCCTTTCTTTAGTAATAGGGGGTTCAAACATCCAGATGTATCAAGGAAAATATTTTCTTTCTCCCTTTTTTCATCCAAGAGTTTTAGTGCTGCAAGAACAAGATCATTAGCTAGACCGCCCATATGAGCGCATACAAACTTGATTTCAGGATACTGCTCGTTGATTCTCAGGACATATTTTATCCTACTTAATTCGCCACGGCCGCAGTGAATCAGTAATGGTTTTTTGTACTTGGCAGCTAAATCCAAAATCTGAACCGCTTGGTCGATTCTTTCTTGGTTAATACTCGGATGGAACTTGATACCAAACACATCATCACTGGCAACCATTTCCTCTTCAAACTGATTTGAGTGAAACCAGACAAGTGGCCATAGTTTTTCTTTTCCCTCAAACTTCTGAATAGCCGATAAGAAGGCATGGTTTGTATCTACAGCATCCATACCTGATTGAAGTAGTACCATGACTACCATCCTATCCACGATTCGTTGGTCAAGTCTTGATTTAATGTGACTGAAATCAAATGTGAATTCAGGCCCGATAGGGTTATTCTTGGGTAGAAAGTGTACATGAGCATCAATTATCCTCATATTAATCAAATCCTTAGACGTTCGTCTTCGGGGACTTCACCGACAACTCGTGCAGGACTACCTATCACAATCTTGTAATCAGGAACATCACGTGTAACAAGAGCGCCTGCCCCTACTAGAGCTTCCTTCCCGATTGTGACACCAGGAAGAATTATTACTCCACCAGCAATCCTCGCACCGAACTTGATTAAGGGTGCATCTCTTTTCACTTCATAATCCCTTCCATGACTTATCTTTCGGGTGTTCAAAGTAGTAACATGAACCGCCATGAAGACATGATCCTCAATTACTAGACCACTGGTGAGATGGCATTGCCCATAGATGCTGACATGATCACCGATACTAACCTCATTCTCAACAGCGCAAAGATTTCCCACAGTTGTGTTCTTTCCAATTACAGTCTTCTCACGTATAGTAGTGAAGCTACAAATGATACTATTATCACCAATCTCAACATCAGGGTAAATCAAAGCGAACGGCCGGACTGTAACGTTCTTACCCAGCTTAACTGGTCCTAAGAAAATACCACCACTAGTTTGAGTAACCTCCCGAGGCAACATAACCTACTGTCTTACAGAGCCCCCTTTTTAGATTTAGGCTTCTCAAAGAGACTAACAGAATAATCTCAACAATCAAGCTGTTAATTAGTTCCAGAATGTTTTTCAACTTGTTACGGGGCATTGTTTCCACTGGCTTGTGCAAAAATTGATACGGAACGCATTAACCGTTGACCTTGAGGACTGGTTTCACCCCGAATACATTGCTAGTGAAGTGAACCCAGAACACGCCATTCCGATGATTGAGCAGTCATATGAGAAAACATTGAATCTTCTTAATGAGCTACAAATCAGATCAACATTCTTTGTTAATGGACAAATAGCTGAGCGTTACCCGTATATTATTCGTGAAATCGAGAAACAGGGTCATGAAATCGCCTCGCATGGATATACGCATACACCGCTTTGGAGGATGTCACCAGAAACTTTCGCTAAGGAAGTATCAAAATCAAATACAGCAATTAAGAAGGCTATTAGCAAACATCCAATAGGATTTCGCGCTCCTAGCTTCTCCTTATCAAACAAAACGAGCTGGGCATTAAAGATTCTGAAGAAAGCTGGTTACCTTTATGACTCTAGTGTTTTTCCTGTGAGAACCCCTCTTTATGGTGTCAAAGGAGCTCCATTACGACCATATCGACCATCACTAGTAAACATTGCTGAAGAACAAGAAGATGAACAGATTATAGAGTTTCCACCGTTAGCCATCTCTTTTCTTGGAATTCGGGTGCCTACACCAGGAGGTTTCTATTTCAGGATTACTCCAGCATCACTCGTCAGACACGCAATTGCCAAAGTAAACCGTCATGGCTACCCCGCTATGCTCTACTTTCACCCTTGGGAATTAATGGAGGAAACACCACGGATTCGGCTTTCTCTCTTCCGCCGCTTTGTATCCTATGTCAAGTTGTCTCGTACTGAGAAGCAAATACGTTCGATAGCTCGTGTATTCAGATTTGCACCAGTTAGGGAAATACTTGAGCTCTAATTTCAAATCGTATCAAGATCTGCCCAAGTTAGAAACCATCTCATCTTAGCGGATACTGTCTTTCTATCAAACTGACCTGTGTTCAAATGAACGATGAAATAATACTTTTCTGGGCTTGTGAGGAATCCTAGAGCTTTGAGATCTCGTTGGTATTCTTTGCTCTGTATCATGCAACCCACAAGATCCACGGAACGCTGTTTGAAATATTCTACTGCTTTCTTGAAGAGGACGCGACGAGTATAACCGTCGTTCCGTTGAGTTAACACATCAACGATTAGACCGAAATCGAGTTCCATCCTCCGCATTTCTCGTAGGACCATGTATCCGACAATTCGCGATTTCCTCATAGCGATTAAGATGTGATAAGCGCGTCCAGGTACACTACTGAATCTGTAATCAAGATAACGACGGTCTCGAACACCTATTATTCCATAATCTTGTGAAACTTCATTCCAGAATTCAGTGATTTCTTTAGAAAAAGAAGTAGCAGACTTGAAGTCTATTTCGTTTGACGAAAGCCTAGCTCTGATTGATTGTACGCGGTCATATAGATGAGTAATTAGACGCCCAATTTTTGATAATTTCGGGTTTTTCAGGAAGCTTTGAATTATGGCTCCGAAATTTATTGGTCTGATAAGAACAGGGATTGTGAAGCCGACAAACCATCCCACCTTGAAGTGTCCAGGTAGAACGATACTTGCCGTTGATCCCTCCATTGGAAATCCAGTGCAGAACGGTATTCCTTCATTCCCAGCACCCTCTAGAGCTGCTCTACCAAGGCGAGTGAACATTCCTTGATACCTGTACTCTGAATGTGTCATGACATCGACAACCAATCCCAATATGTGCTCTGTGCCATTGACTGTAAATCTTTCAGGCAAAATGGCGTAATGCCCAACAATTTTACCATGGTCGTCGGCGACCCAAATTTTCGAATCTCCAATTGGATTCTGCCTAAACTCCCAATTCCAGAATTCTGTTAGATTTTTTTCTGGTAATAACTCCTTCCCAAAGGCATTTCTTGCCAAAGCTAGAATCCCAGCTTCATCGCCCCTCTTGTATTTTCTAATTTTCCACGAAACGTCAGGCATTGTATTCGTCTATAATACTGGTGTTATGGATAAGTCTTGTAGTATGGATAAAAGTCACTGTAGAACTTGTTGGAGGTCACTTACTGCGACAGTACCTTCCTATAAAGCGAAAGGATTTTGCCACTAACTATTGGCCAAGTGAAATGGGACTGTGCTGTTCTTCGCCCCGCTTCACCTAGCCTCCTTAGGAAGCCTGGGTTGTCTTTCGAATATTGTATGGCCTGTGCTAGATCTGTTGCCGTGCGGGTTTTAACTAGCAAGTCCTTTCCTTGAGGCAGATAGTGCCTGATGATTTCTTTGTGAGTAGGAATATCACTCAGAATAACTGGTTTACCAAACATCCAAGCTTCTGGCAGGACTGTTGGGAACCCTTCGTGAAGAGAAGGAAGGACAACAACATCACATGCTGCATAGTATTTGAAGAGGTCCTCACGTCCAACCTTTCCTAGAAACCGTACTCTCCCTGATAGATTTGATGGAACTGAATTCATCAGTTCTTCTTTCTGAACACCATCTCCTGCAATCAACAGCACACAATTTGAATCACTGATATGGCGCATACTCTCAATCAAATATCTGACACCCTTTTGCCAGCGCAGAACACCTACAAAAAGCAAAACGAATTGGCTATCTAATCCTAGGAGCTCTCTGACCCTTACCTTATCAAAACGACGCACCAAACGTTGAGAAATATTGGTTGCATTTGGAATAACGAAAATTCGGTTAGCAATTTCTGAACCAGCAAACTTGATGAGTAAAGATTGTTCATTTTGTGTCAATGCGATTATCGCGTCAGCTCTACAGAGAGCAAAGCGCGCTCCTGCATTAGCTAGCTTCAGTAGGGGAAGCATTTTACTAGATACATAATCAGCAGTTGCAAAGCCATGAGAAGTAATAACGAGTGGTCTCTTTGTTAGAAACTTCCGAACAACAGAGCTGTAGAAAGTCGCTGCTAGTTGTGGTGGGTGAGCGTGTAACAAGTCGAATGTGGCATTCATCTTCAATTGCTTTAGGAATAGCGAAGGCGATAGGGGATTTCCTCCGATATTGGGAAATCCAGGTGCTAATGTTGTCTTAACTCCTGAAAACGAGCCCTGAAATGTTCTCATCCTATCCCAAGTTGAGAGGACCTCAACGTCAACCCCTTGTTTCTGTAACTCCTTTGACAGATATAGTGTATAGAATTGGACGCCTCCAATCCGTGGCAAGAAAACATGCGGCACCTGTAAAACTCGCATCACACTTACTCTCCAAACAAGAAATTATGTAACGAGCCAATAGACGCAAGCTCCAAAGCGTGTATACACTTTAGCGACTGATTTGGCGGCGTCAAGAGGGTCGGAACACTCCAAGGAATACAACTGCTCTGGATAATCACGAAGGAAGTAAGTTTCCATCATTTCGCTCGTTAGGAGAAATACCGAATGATTTTGAGTTCTAGAATCCTCTCGGATCAGTAGAGGATTAGAAAGATATGTTTCTTGAAGAGGAAGGAAGAGAAACCTATTACTGTCGGCTGGGAACATACCTTGCATCATTATCATCAAACGAGTATCAGTAACCACAAATGATTGAGTGTCTGTCATATCTCGGAGCCATAACCCTCCTCCAATTTCAGATTGGTTCATCCCCTCTGGATACCATCCCCCTACAGGCTGATATAGGTTATAGATTCCACCAATAGAGAATGTTAGAAGCAAGAGTGTCATAGTAGAGAGGACAAATAGGTTCTGAGAACGCCCCCATTTTTGTTGTGTCTCAACTAGTTTGTACAATGCAACAACAGACATGATAGTAACCGGGATAAGTAAAAAGGCGAAATGTCGGTGACCAATGAAAACCCAGATACTAGAGCGACCAAGAGAAGCATCGATGAGCGTGAGTAAGCCTGTAATCCCGAATGACGCTCCGATGACCAGAAAAGAGAAGGCGACGAGAAGTCCAGAGATATTCGACTTGCCAATATCCCAAGGCATTGTTCGTAATACCGAAATCGAAAGGGTGAGAAGACACGAAAGGAGACCAAACTTGAAGATAATCCAGAGTACGGGGCGATCATACGGATAGAGAAATATCGTGGAGAAGAAGAAACCTATACCTGCGATACAGCCCAAAGTGAAAAATAGTTTTCCAGCCCAATTTCTTCTAAATAGTTTCAGGACTCGCCATGCCCAATCCCTCGTGACGTATAAAACAGAAACTGAGGTTGCTAAAACTACTAGACTAAGCAGAATAATCGGAAAATAGGCTAGGAACTGAGAGTTAGCTGTTGGATTCACTAGTAATAGTAGAGCAAGTGGCACTGCGATTAAAAATACCGAAAGAGGAATGCCTATCCTATTTATCGACGAATCCTGACTCAAAACTGACCCGACTAAGAGAGCTAAAACAAAAAGAACTGCGAAGTATGTTGTTAAATGATGAATTAGTGGAAGACTGCAAACAGCTACTAGGAGAATTATTAACCATTCCTTGCGGGCTCCAGTCCGTTTCACAATAGATAATGCAGCCAAGAAGGTTAGACTTAGAAACACCATTGCTAGATGTTGGGGGATCACCGAGTTTGTTTGAGCTGCTACATCAACATCAAGGGAGAAAATGAACATTGCAATGACGCTTGGCCATCCTTTGCCAAGGAGGTTTCTGAAAAAAGCGAAGAAAGCAGTAAACCCAGCAAGGACAAGTATTGCTACATACAACCTAAATGTATCAATTAGTGGTAAGCCGAGGAAGATGTGTATGAGGTAAGCTAATGTGTGGAGGAACGGCATGTACAGATTCGAGTAGTACTCACCATAGAAGGGAATACGGTTATTGGTTATGATTACTTCCGTGGCACCCATATGAATCCATGAATCATAGCTGTATGAGCCAGGGAAGAGGAGTAACGGGATGATGCGGGGAATTACCCATATCGCGAAGACGCTAGCAATTGCCAAGCGGTACATCCCGAGTTTCATAGAACCAGATATCGACATTGACCTTAAAGGCTTGACGATTAAAGAATAATGAGAGTACCGCAGCAGTAAATGAAACAGCCTTAAGGAGCAAGGTTACTCGATTTGCTTGGTGGTTTGAATTGAGTGCATGGCAGGTAATGGTGTTTATTGGAACTCGTCCCGAGATTGTCAAAATGGCGCCAGTTATCAAGGCATTGGAGACTGACAATCGATTCCAACTAGTTATTGTTGATTCAGGTCAACATTACGACGAACAGCTTAGTTCTGTCTTCTTTGAAACTTTTCACCTTCCACGAGCTCAATATAGTTTGGACGTGGGGTCGGGAACTCATGCAAGCCAAACAGGAAAGATAATGATAGCTGCAGAGAAAATCATCACGGAAACCAAGCCTGATATTATTTTAGTCCAAGGAGATACAAACACTGTTTTGGCAACTGCATTAGCAGCCGTAAAAGCTCAAATTCCATTTGGACACGTTGAAGCAGGGCTCAGAAGCTTTGATCGAACTATGCCAGAGGAGATTAATCGTATTGTTGCTGATCAATGTTCTGAACTTCATTTCGCTCCAACGCCACTAGCAGCAAACAATCTTCTTTTCGAAGGATTTGATCCTAGGACGATTCATATTACTGGCAATACTAACATCGATGCGATTCTTCAGTTCAAAGAAATCAGTTCGAGACAATCAAAAATAATTGACAGGCTAGATTTAGAAGGGACACCGTTTGCAGTCGTCACTATTCACCGCCCTGCAACTGTGGATTATGAAGATGCATTAACCTCAACTGTATCTGCATTCCTTAACCTCACTGAATTAAGACTGGTTCTTCCTGTACACCCACGAACCCGAAAAGCGTTAGAACGATTTGGTTTATTTGAACAACTGGAATCTGCTTCTCATATAATCCTCACTGAACCTCTCGGGTTCATTGATTTCCTTCGCTTGATGTCCGAGGCACGGATTATACTGACTGATTCAGGTGGTATACAAGAAGAAGCCTTCACCCTTGGCAAGCCCTGTATTACTTTGCGTGTAAATACAGAGCGACCAGAAAGTCTTCATCTTGGAGCTAACTTCCTTGTTGGTCGCTCAACGGATCGCATCGTGGAAGTTACTCGTAGTGTTTTAGCAGATTCGACACTAAGCGATCGCATCAACCGTCTCCCTAATCCTTTTGGGGATGGAAACGCTAGCGAACGAATAGTGAAAGGTGTTGTCCGATTCTGTAGGGAAGGCCGCGCTTTTGTAAAGCCTCATTTATTTGAAACAGGTATGCGTAATCGAACACTACAGCACGTAAGCAGGGAGTTACAGGGGATGACCATCCTTGAAGCTGAACAGAAAATAGGCGGTAAGATTATGTTGCTCTTCGACGAGAGTGGTTGTGCAGTTTTTCCAGAAACTGCTAGAAAATTGGCTCTTGGACAACATTTCATTTTAGCTATAGAGAAATAGGTGTAATGAGATAAGAGTTGTATTCATCGCAAGACACCCTATGTACTCTTCATTAAGGAGGAATAAGTAGTGTTGTGTGAGAGTGAATGCTCTCAGATGGACGATGGCTTCGCCACAATACGTTCATTCGTCTATATTCAGTCCTCTACAAATGTTTACACACAACCTTGGCTTTTCATGTAATCAAGGATTTTTTGCGCACATTCTTGTGGTGTCTCTTGCTCAGTATCCACCACAACTTCAGGATTTAATGGATCTTCATAGGGGTCATCAATACCAGTACATTGTTTAACTTCCCCAGCCAGAGCTCGTTTGTATAGACCCTTAGGGTCTCGACGTATACACTCTTCGATAGAGGCCTTGACGAAGACTTCGATGAATCGGTCGAGTTGAGACCGTGCATAAGCTCGTGTTACCCTGTATGGAGAGATAAGACTAACAACTACATTGACACCATTTCGCATCAGCAATTTACTTAGATATATTACACGGCGGTTATGCAGGTTGCGCTCCTCAGCGCTGAAACCTAGTTTGGGACTTAACTCCTGGCGCACCTCGTCGCCGTCAAGTACTTCGATTTTTTCTCTTCTCTTGCGAAGCTCTGTTTCTATGAGCCGAGCGATGGTTGTTTTCCCACAACCAGGAAGTCCTGTTAGCCAAACTACACAGCCTAGTCCCATTTTCATTTCACCTTGATGATTTTTCCTTCCATGCCTTTTGGCACTTTCAGACCCATAGCATGCAGGATAGTTGGTGCTACATCATAGAGCGTTATATTCTGAATTATACCTCCTACCTTATGTTTAGGGTCCCAGAGAATGAATATACCATCCCAGTCATGCACTGCATCATCGGGTCCTGTGTCATTCTCTGAGAGATGGAGGCAGTTGTGTCCGAGTGTGCCAGTTGAGCGATAAGATAGGTCATCGAAATAAACCATTAAATCAGGAGGATTCCCCTTTACAACTCCTCCATATAACTCGGCAGGTATGTAAACTTTAGTATCCAGAGCCTCTCCATTAACCCCTCGAATTTGTCGCAGTTTCTCCGATACCTCGCTGCGGATTCTCTCGAAATCCTTCGAATCTATAACACCTGTTTCTTCGCGCCCTTTCACATTGAAAAAAACGCGTGCGTAATACCCACCCCAACCCCATGCAGTGGTATTCTCCCAGTCAATGTCAGCCTCATCGAGACGTACCTGTTTTATGGGGTGTGCCTTAAGTTTGAGGTATCCTTCTCGCACAAGCCACTCGTTGATACAGATAACACCTTTCATAGGCTTGGCACCATGATCTGATACAACAATGACTACCGTGTCATCATCAATAATCTCCAAAAGCTCACCAATCTTGCCATCAAGATACTGATAATAATCTGAAAATAGGGATTCATACTTGCTGCCAGGCTCGTGAAGATGGTGCGTTTTATCGTAATATTTCCAAAAACCATGATGAAGCCTATCAGGACCCATCTCAACAAACATGAAAAAGTCCCAAGGCTTACTCTTCATGAGATACGAGACTAC
The DNA here is from genome assembly GCA_016840065.1 of Candidatus Hermodarchaeota archaeon. Taxonomy (GTDB): domain Archaea; phylum Asgardarchaeota; class Hermodarchaeia; order Hermodarchaeales; family Hermodarchaeaceae; genus YT-063. Next base: position 52,009 of record JAEOTB010000091.1, read on the forward strand.
TTTGAACCGGTTTTCGGTCAGAGCGTACAAATCCTTTAGTAAACGATCCTTGTCATCTGTACGAAACCCCTTTACATCCAGCAAATACCCGCCCAATTTGTCTATCTCTTCCTTTAAACTAGGGGGTGATGTATATTGACTTTTTATAGAAGGAGCAAGAAAACCTGAAATTGATAAACCTGTTACACATGGCGGCGGGTAGGAGGGAGGAACACCCACAATGCAGACATACTTGCCTCTCTTTGAGAGGATATCCCAAACCGCAAGCTCTTTGACATCATATGAGGTAGCGATGTTGAACTCTGTATAGGAATTGCCACTTCGATGTCGGAAGCCGTAGATACCTAGCTGACCAGGAGACTGCCCAGTACTCATTACAACCCAGGCCGGACATGTGATTGGAGGATTTGAACTACGCATCCGTCCATAGATTCCTTCTTCACGCAGCCTCGTAAGATTCGGCATCACATTGGCTAGTTGGTCGAAGACCAATTCTGGAGCTGCACAGTCCAAACCAATCACTAATACTTTACGAGGCACTGCAACTTCACCAAATCATGAAACGAAAGGCTCAGGGTGACTTGCAATCATTTCTGCAACCTCCCGTCTCATAAGAGACTCAGGTGGATTTCGACCTTCTTGGAAATATCTGCGAATCTCCGTTCCACTGAAATCAATATGATTACTTTTGGGATGAGGGCAAGTCTTCTCGTTAGCGATACTCCTACATTTTGTACAATAGAAGAATGATTTGAAGAGTAGCGGGATAATCTCAAGATCGGGAAACTTATCGAAGATTTCCTGTGCTGCAAGGGGATGATAGAATTTTCCAACACCCGCATGATCCCTTCCCACAATGAAATGAGTGCACCCAAAATTTTTACGCATTATAGCGTGATGAATGGCTTCACGGGGTCCAGCGTAATACATTGGTGAGCGGAGAATACTGAGGACACAATTTTCTCGGAGGAAATATGTTTTCATTAAAGTGCGGTATGCATCAAGGATAACTTCATCGCGGAAATCACCTTGTTTCTTTGGTCCTATTAGAGGGTTGATAAAAATCCCGTCAACAAAGGTTAATGCTGTTTTTTTAACATATTCATGACCGAGATGTGGTGGATTTCTAGTTTGAAATGCTACTATTGTCCTCCACCTTTTTGTTTTAAACAAAATCCTAGTATCTAATGGATACAGCGTTACTTCTTCGAAATTCAAAGGCGGGGAGGAGATTACAGAGAGTTTCCCACCTAGTAGGGTCTTCTCCATGGTATGAGTCCTAGCTACACCAGGGTGCTCCGAGTCCTGTGTGCCAAACACTTGCTGAGAGAAATACCTTTTGTCAAGCGTGAATTTGTCTTCAACAAGTAGAACAGCAACTGGAGCACCATCTAGACACAGAACTACTTCGTCGTCAACCGAGAAATCGTTATCTTGATTGACATCGAATACGATCGGTATGGTCCACGGAACATCAGAGAGCAAACGCATGTCGTCTAACACATTGTTGGTCTCGTCTTCTGTCATGAACCCAGTTAAAGGGCTGAGAACGCCATGCCCGATATTCTGAACTATATCAGTCAATGTTGAGGATATGTCAATGGTCTGATATTCGCTGATTTGTACCTTCAGTTTGTCAGAATCTTTGTCGGATAGCAACCGAGAAACAAGGTGACCGCCATGTGCTTGGTTCATTCTCTTCCCCCAATCAATCCAAATATCCTAGGGCCCGAAGGCGCGCTTTAATGCGTTTTTCATCTTCGGAAGAGAAGGCCTTTTCAGTAGATTGCTGGGATTCTTCTGCGAAGATTTCTCGAAGAACATAAGTAACGTAATCGGAAACAGAGGAGAAGCCTGTGTCTTCGATACGCGCTTTGATTTTTCCAAAAAGGGTCTTTGGGATAGAGACGGTCGTGTATTTGCGTTTGGATTTAGGACTCATTGACTTGTTCTCCTTTTAATTTTGATAGATGGTTATTAATGCCAGGGCATTAAATTTAATGTTATGACATTACACTCTTTCAAATGAGTTCTGCTTCCATCAACGATTATACTAACCAGAAAAAGTCTATCAACCACTGTTCTGGTTGATTTTGGAGATAAAACATGAAGGCGATTTAGAACCAGGAGAATAGAGCTATTGCCTTAATGAGAGTTAATGCTCCTAGAAAGATTGTGGCTACACCGATTATCCTAGACTGTTGTCTTCCTTCGGTACGCTTGACAAAATAACTACCTAGAGGTGCAGCGATAACTGCACCCCCAAAAAGGAAAATTGTATAGAAAATAAAATAAACATCGAAAATCAATCGACCTAGTAAAATGTATAATGTCACGGCAGTTATACTCACTACTGCTTTAGAGACTGTTGTACAGCCAATCGATTGTGAAGCTTCTCTTCCTGAGAGAATCTGGCCCCCCGCCACTAGTGGAGTGTAACCCCCACCAGTCAAACCCTTATTAATGGCAGCAACCCCGCCAAGAACAACGATTTTTCTCCACGAGAAGGCTATTTTGAATTCAACAATAACTAGTATACCCAGCAATAGAACTGTAAGCCCAACATAGGCTTGGATAAGAATAGGAGTAATACTAACAAGCGTGTAGAATAATAGAATAGCAGTTACTGCCCCTATCATCCCTGAGATAGAAAGCGCAATCACCATTTTTGAATCGTCGGAGAAGGAGAAATTTACATTGCCATGAACTTGAAAGGCAATGGCAGTAGCAATTGATGCACCAATTGAGGAAAATAGAATTGCTGGCACCACTTCTATTACTGGTAAGTTAAGTAGAATTAATACAGGGGTCAAGAATGTGCCATATCCAAATCCAAATACGGCATCAAGAAATTCAGCTACAAACCCGAGAATGAATAGTAACAGTAGTAGATTAAGACCTCCGTCCATTACCATCCACCTATAGCTATCTGCTAAGTTTTGATTGATGGATTTTTGAATGCAGACTAAACTAATCGTATAGTTTCGAAGTTTTGAAGGGCGCGAGTTTCAACCCGACGCCTTTGAGCTAAATCTCTATGAAGATGACTGGACAAGTTAATACATTTGGTAGCCTCACCGTGGCATGTGAGGACTCGTTCAGGCTTTGGTTGAATACGGCGAGCGTACTCAACGAGTTGACGTCGATCACTATGGCCACTAAACCCTTCAACCGTATGGATTTGCAAATCCACATTTATGACTCCACTATGACGTCCACTATTGACCAAGGGGAGTTGGCGTCTTCCTTTTTGTATTCGACGACCTAAAGTTCCTTCAACTTGGTAGCTTACAAAGATAATTGAGTTACGAGCATCGCCTGCAAGCTCTTTGAAGTATTCAACGGAAGGGCCGCCAGTCAGCATACCACTTGTTGCAAGGATAATACAGGGACCTCCCTCTATTATCTCCGTGCGCGCATCATGACCATCAACTTGAGTAAAGTACTCGGCTGTAAATGGATTCTGGCCTTGGTGGAAGATTTTATCTCGGAGTTCACGAGCGAGATACTCCGGATGAGCTGTGTGAATAGCTGTAGCTTCAGAAATCATGCCATCAACGAATACTGGTGCTTCCATGAGCGTTTTACGGCGCATGTGTTCGTCTATGACTACTAGAAGTTCTTGGGCACGACCCACTGCGAGAACTGGAACAAGAACCTTGCCACCCACTTTCAATGTCCGATTGATGTAATCGACCAGTACTCTTTCAGAATTCTTACGAGAAGGCATGATGTCACTTGGAGCACCATAAGTCGACTCCATTATCAGAGTTTCAAGGCGTGGAAACTTATCGATAGCAGGTTCAAGAAGGCGACTCTTTGCATACTTGAAATCGCCTGTAAACGCAAGGTTGTATTGACCATCACCGAAATGGAGATGAACTATACTCGACCCAAGAATATGACCCGCGTTATGGAGTGTAAGGCGAACATCAGGTGCGATATCGGTAACTTCGCCATAATTTAAGGGAATTGTGTGCATGATGAGTTTGCGAATATCCTTGAGTCCATATGGAGCAACTTTACCTTCCCTATGAGCGACTTCAAGGTAATCAATCTGCAACATCGTCATTAGGTTCTGAGTAGGTGCCGTGCAATAGACAGGGCCTTCAAATCCATATTTATACAGGAATGGAGCGAACCCACAATGATCCAGGTGGGCGTGGGTAATAACAAGTGCATCGAGGCTAGAAAGGTCAAGTTCAGGGAGGTCTAGGCGCGGGAACGCATGTTCTGTGGTACCTACGTTGACGCCGCAGTCAACCATTATTGTAGATTCAGGAGTTTGAAAGAGTTGACACATACGTCCAACTTCGCGGAAGCCACCAAGAGTTGTTAGACGAATCCATCCATTGCGGATGTGGATAGGGCGATGAATCCTGCGACCAATTTGGCGGAGTATAGTTTTTCGCTCCTCACTTGAGGATTGGATGGCGTGACGAATTTTCAGTATTGTGCTGGAACTTAGCGGTGGTGTACGAATGACAGTGGGTCTCCACAATGTCTGTAAACGAATTTGTTCTAGTGTACTACCAGTTCTACCAATTACTAATCCTGGTTTCCTTGCTTCGATTATGACTTCCCCAATTGTGTCATTGAATGCAATGCCAGTAATTTCGGCTTCTTTGGGCACGATTTCACGTATGATGGTTTCAGTTTGCTCGTGGGTCTTTCGGATGATTGGGTCGGATCGTATTACTAGTCTTTTCCGGAGTTGCTTAGCTAGTGTCTTGATTACTGTTTGCTCACCTAGCGCCTTGGGGTTTCTAGCATAAATTGCGATTTCTGGACCTTCAAACTCGATACTTGTAACACCTGCGGTTGCAGGGAGTCGCGATAGGAGGTCCTGACGGATTTTTTCTAACGAATCTTCAATTGCCATGTGATTACCTCGCACCGAGAAGAAATGAGTTACCTAAACTGATAGCAGTATGAGCATCGTAGAGAAACATGGGTAACCCTTCTACTTGTTAAGGTGTTTCCTCAAAGACTATTAGGGAACTCAAATGTCATGGATAGAACATATCGGAGTTAAGAGGAAAATTTTGAGGATTCAGAGAAACAACACTGAACCCCTGTACCTAGTTGAAGAGGAAAAGGTCAATTATATTTAAGTCTTTTCAGCTGTTATTCAACTCAAGAAAGCAGATACCAAGAGAAATAGGATTATTCAACCAATCTTCCTGAAATCGTCTTTTTAGAAAGAAGAGTGATAACGAAGGTGAAAGTGTTGGCAATAATTACACTAACAGGAAAGCATGTAGCCCGGGTTGGAAATAGTTTTGTATTTTCAGGACAAACAGGAGAGTGCGAGGGATGTGTACTTAGAAAGGTTTGTTGCGGTAAATTAGAAACTGATCGTGTGTATATCATCATAAATGTACGAGATAAGATTCATGATTGCCCACTTCACGAGGAGGGAGTGCAGTTGGTGGAGGTAGAAGAAGCTTCAGTGAAAGTAGCATTATTATCTCAGCAACTCTTTGAAGGGGCGATTTTCACTTTTCAACCTATTGCGTGTGACCAATGGAGCTGTGCAAATATCGATTCATGTAATCCAGTTGGGCTAATTGAGGGTGATCGGGTTCAAATTGTGGATGTTATCCAGAAGTCAGGATTGGAATGTTCTCTCAATAAGAAACTGGGACACGCGCTTGTCCGTAGAGTGCTATAGGATAGCAATTCAAGTCTCAGACTTTGGTAGACCTACAGGCCATTCTTCTATGAAAAGGACTTTCGAATACTTGTCTTTCATATAGGTATCAATATCGTGTGTGACTCCTAGTTTCTGAATCTGTAATGACTTGTTTAGCAATAAATGAAGATCTGCTGAAATTGTTATTGTCACATTAGAAGCACGTGTTGCCACAGTGATACTCTTTGGGTCAACTCCGAAGAAGCGGCGATGGACTAGGGCTTGAACTTTTTCTACTGTTTTTGTATACCTCTGGACGAGTGTGACTTCGTATCTTACAGTACGTCCAGCCAATACGTGATTGAAATCTACAGTCACTCGCCCCCCTCCAACACGCCGGATAATCCCAGACTGAGAGCCAAGTCGGACTCGCATACCGGGTGCAATTTTGTGCTCGCTTTTTATTTTGGCTTTGGGAAGGATTTGGACTCGCTTTGGGTCTCGCAGACCAAAGGCTTTCTCAGGTGGCAGGACTACCGGTTTAGTTTCACCGACTTTCATTCCTATCAGAGCTTCATCGAGACCAGAAGGAACCCAAGCTTGTCCTACTATTATTAAGCGCGGCTGATACATTTCTTCGTCGCTGAATACATCCTCTTGGCGCGCTATTTCCTCCTTTGTAGTATCGAAAAGCTGGTTGTCTTCCTGAGTATAACCAACTATATCAATAAGGACGAAGTCGCCTGCCACAACAGCAGCCGAAGCTGCAGCACTTTTACTCTTATGTTTACTTCGAGGTTTTGAGGATTTACTTCTAGACGAAGGCTTTTGTTCTGGCATTGTAGTCATCTCAAGGATTCTATCTCGTAAACGCCTTCCGAAGCCTTATAAAATTGTCCACGTTTAATACCGAACCGAACTTCGGTGATAGCTAATTGAGAATATTATTTGTGGTAGAGTCACATTCACAAAGGGCTGGAGGAGGACCTATTTACTGGGCGGAGCTTAGTAAAAGGTTGATTCAACGAGGACACAAAGTTCTAATCCTTAGCGGTATTGAGCCAGGGGCTTCGTTTGCTTCACCGAATACAGTCGGATGCCTTTCGGTGCGACCTGACCTTAGACGACGAACACCTCGTACTTTGTTAAGTCGCTTCCTTTTTTCTCTGCGCTATATTCCTGCAGTTCGAGCTTTTGCTCACAATTGGAAGCCTGATATTATCCATACGGTTCCTCCAATCGCCTCAGAAGCCGCCTTTCGAGCAGGAGAATCAGTAGGGGCTCCGGTTGTGGCTTCAGTCCTGTCCCATGTTGAAGCTCAATGGAAAACCTTGGAGGCGCACCCCATTCGTTCTTCGCTATTTCATTGGCTTGAGCGGCGCTCCCTCCGACACTCGTTCGCCAAAATAATTTGCATCACTCAGCATTCCCGTAGAGTATTATTGTCAGATGGTATAGCGCCAGAACGTGTAGTGTATGTTCCTCACGCTGTAGATACGGACAAGTTCAATCCTAATGTTCAGCCCGAATTCCGTGAACAGCTAAGACTTGGCTCCAAAGAGTTTGTACTTGGATACGCAGGCACGCTAACGAAAGACAAAGGGATCGAACAATTAATCCATAGTCTTTCTCTACTCAAACATCACAGGAATCTCCATCTTGTCCTAGCGGGAGTGGGTGAAGACCGGCTATTCTTTGAGAAGTTGACGATTAGTCTTGGATTGACGAATGTTAAGTTTCTTGGACGAATCAGTCACAATGTTATGCCAGCTTTTATGAAATCGCTTGATTTGTTTGTTGTTCCTTCCTTTACTGAAACGTTACCAACAACCGTTTTAGAGGCCTTATCAACAGGAACACCCGTTATGGCCTCGGCTGTTGGCGGTGTTGCAGACTTTCTTCAGAATAAACTAGGAATCCTCATACACAACCCCAACGAAAAAGTGATAGCGGTAACTATTGAGAAATGGATAGAGCGACGTTCTGAACTTAGAGAGATGGGAAATCTGGGGCGGAGTTACGTGTTAGAAAACCACTCTTGGCAGAAAACTAGTATTCAAACTGAAGAAGTATATAGACAGTGCCTTGAAGAAACTAGGAGCGCTTTGTAGCCAGTAGAAACAAATTTACTCAAGCATTCCGAAATAGAGTTTTTCTAGCTGTCGGGTTGTTGGTTCTCGAGTGAATTTTCTTACTACACGTTCTCTTCCTGCCTTGCCTATTTTTGAACATAACGCGTGATTATCAAGTAGCTTTGAGATCTTCTCAGCTAATGCGACTGGATTGTTGGGCGGTACTAGATATCCAGTTTTACCATGATCAACAACGTAAGGAACGCCTCCAACATTAGTAGAGATAACAGGTTTTCCGCGAGCCATCGCCTCTAACAGAACTATGCCAAAAGCTTCAGATCTTGAGCGAGAAGGAAGTACGAACAGATCGCAGGCTGAATACATATCACGTAAAACTTCACGAGAAACCCTACCAAGAAAACGAGTTGAATCCGCAACACCTAATTGTTTACTCATTCTTAGAAGATGGGGATGTTCCGGCCCAGACCCTATCAAAACCAGCAGTGCTGACTGGTGTCGCTTCCTCACTCGACGAAACGCGTGTAGAAGCGTATGAAGACCTTTGTAAGGAACGAGTCTTCCAACAAACAGAATTAGCTGAGAATCAGATGAAAAACCAAATTTCTTTCTCAAAGCAGAGGTATCACCTAGAGGTTCTAAGAAGAAAGGATCAACAACGGCAGGAATTACTGAGGTTTTTTCCTTGTATCTCTGGAGAAAGTTTGAGGTTTCAAGATATAGAGGAGAGGTCACAATAAGGCGGCTGGCAACACCTGCTGCTAAGTGACGAGATAGCCAATAGATTTGTCCTAGCCACTTATGGAAGGAGGCGGGATTCGGCATAAGGTCGCTAAGAAGAGCGTCCGCATGATAGGTTATAGCTAAAGGAACATTGAGAAGGCGGCTGACCATAGCAGTAAGATCCACAGTCATTGGAGAATTGATGTGTGCATGAATGATGTCGCTATCATCACGTAGTAGAGCGGTGAATAGTCCAGGCATAAAAGGATAGGAGAACGGACGGGCTACAGCGCGGTACCTGTGAACTTGGATTCCCTGCCAGATTTCTTGGTGAGGAGCTCCTAGAGTACGTGAGGTGTAGACTTTGACATGATGACCAGCGTCCACCAGGCCTTTAGCTAGGTTGTATGCATATGTTTCAATACCACCGACTACTGGCGGAAAATTATGAACAACCTGTGTGATGTAGAGCTTTCTCTTCATCGGGTGGTACACATCATATCTTTTATTGGAAAATTATTGAGCCTAACTCGCTGTCACATTTAAGGGTAGGTGAACCCAGATACCCGTGTAACCTACAATAGCCGTTGTATAATCGTAGCGCCATAACTCGAATGTTAAGCGAAAGTTGATACCTAGCGTAGTCATGTTCAGTTCTGTAGAAAATAACCAACTGTCTCCGTGAAGGAGTATTCGTTCATATTCTTGAATCGTGGGCGCTGAGGATGGATTGGTGCTATTTGCCATCGTTGTGGGAGAAGCTAGTTTCACATATACATAGAAGTATTGGACAACTCCCATCTGGTTCTCAACTTCTATATAGAGAGAGACATTGCTGTTCTGTGTGATACTAGTTGGATAGCTTGTTTGTTGGTTTTCATCTAAGACGCTCAGTGTGGGCGTTAATTCTTGTGGAGGAAGTAGCCATAATGAAACGAGTAGAGTGCTTGTCGATATGACTATGGCAATCATCAGTATTGTTAGAACAGTTTGTCCATGTTTGTTCATTTGCCGCTTCACTCCTCTTTTGGAAGGCGAATTTTCATTCTTAGGATTTCTCTTGTTTGCTGCCGTCTATGTTTTTTCCACCGCGTTATAAGCATATATGTAATGATTACTGCTGTTACGACTACAACACAAACAAGGAGTATCTGTGTGGCAGAGTTTGTAAGCGCAATTGCTAAACGTCTTTGCGCTTCATCAATAACACCTTCAGCAGTGTTCTGTGCACTTTCTGCAAGTTGGATAGCTGTAGTGAATTCTGATGCGTTAAAGGCAGCACGGGCCAAGTTAAGATTATTAATTGCCGTGTTTAGAGCCGATGCTAGATCTGTGATGTCGGCGCCCGCTAAATCTGTTTGTGTGATTTGGTTAAAAGCTTCATAGATTGTTGTTTGCGCTGTGTCAATAGCTTGTTGTGCCTCGTTCTGAAAATCGGATTGTTTTAACGCTAAGGCTAGCCCATTTGAAAGGCCAATAATGCTCAAGCACAAGATAAGCACTAGGTAGGTTTTGCAGCGAGGCATCGGCTTTCACTTCAATTAAGATTACCCTATTAGGAGAGTAAACGTAAAAAGAGTATTGCACCAAGGGAGCAGGCAGGCTGCTTGCGATGTCTCCTATAAAAGAAGATAGTCATGTACCTGAGACAGTAAGACAATTGATTCTAGACGCATTACGTTCTCGTCGTTTCAACTCTGTCCGAGAAATTGTTCGCACACTTGAAGTATCTGGAGTAAAACAGACTGTAACTCTTAGAGTTATTAAAGACCTTGCCAGAGAGGGAGAAGTCGTTCTCAATCCCCCTAGTGCTCCTGATGATGCGGTTATGGCACCAGTTACAAGCTTGAAGCACTATTTAGGGAGCACACTATCTATAGATTTATGGCTAACATTGCTACTACTAGCCCTAGGTATAACGACTCCATTCCTGATTCCCAACCTATTTCCTTTAGTAACTGTACGCTGGGTTTTCGCAGGCATATTCCTTGTGTTTATACCAGGGTTTGCTTTTGTACGTAGCCTCTACCCATTCGACCGTTTCATAGACTACTGGGAACGGCTGGCCCTCTCTATTGGTCTTAGCATCGCCCTTGACGTTCTTGTTGCTTTTGCACTAAACTTCAGTCCTTGGGGAATAACGCCTTTACCAACATCTGTTGGCCTGTCCTTTGTCACAATAACAGCAATTATGATCGCCACTTACCGCCGTGTAAGAGTTCTAGTGAAACCTAAAGGAAGTGAATAGAAGAACTCAGGAGCGAGTTATTCTATCTGAAATCAGTACCAGGATCAATCCGGGCGCCAGGAGGTACAATTGCGCCTGGATAGATAGTTGCACCATCACCTACAAGTTGAAATTCTTCAAGACGGATTTTGTCTCCGATTTTTGCGCCTTGCCCAATTACTGTATTTCTCAATACAACGCTTTCACCGATTTCCACGCAGTTAAAGATTACAGCATCACGAATTCTTGTACCCGCGCCAATAGTTACATTTCGACCTAGAGTGACATTTGGGCCAATCTCACAATCATTCCCTATTATCGTGTCTTTCCCTTTCCAATAAGGCCTGAGATATCGAACATTTCTACTACTTGTGGGACCGATGTACATCCTACGCACTGGCCCATGATGAGTGGGCGGCGACTCCCGATGAGATTGATTCGTGCTAGCAGCAAGGACTTCTTTATTGGCTTCTAGATAGGAGGAGGGTGTTCCGGTATCAATCCAGAGCCCTTTGTGTTCCCAACCGTAGACGCGCCCTTTCTCGCATAGTAGTGGGAAGGTTTCTCGTTCGATAGACACCTTTCTTCCCAACGGTATATGATCAAGCACTGACTCGTCTAGCACGTAGCAGCCTGCATTGATTAAATTACTTGGTGCCGTATCAGCAGGAGGTTTCTCGATAAAAGCAAGAATCTGCCCCTCCGATGTTATATCAACAACACCATATCTGGAAGGGTCATCAACGCGGTAGAGCGCAATAGAAGCTTGAGCTTGATGGTAGCGATGGTGAACTAGAATTTGTTGATAGTTCATATCGGATACAATATCACCGTTAAGTACGAAGAACTCGCCACTTCCACGAAGGTAATCCTCCGCTTGCCTAATTGGACCAGCTGTTCCTAGTGGTTCTTCTTCTAGTGAATAATGAATGTTAACCCCAAGCCTTTCGCCATCGCCTAAAACTTCTTTAAGTGTATCAGGACGATAGCCAACCGCTAACACAATCTCTCTGAACTCCTGTTCTGCCAATCGCCCAATCATGTATTCGATAAGGGTTGTATTCCCCAATGGGAGAAGCTGCTTTGGACGTGTATAGGTGAGTGGTCTGAGGCGAGTCCCGAATCCGCCTACGAGAATAACAGCAATCATATCTATCAACTATTTTGTGTATTGCGAGCTGTTAGAGATAAGTGGTTTCGCCAGATTCCCAATAGTCTCTATCACTGAAACCGAGGCGTTCCTGTTCCCATCTTAATAGACTCTGTGTGTTAGCAATTTGTGTAACAAAATCTATAATCTTCGCACTCACGTTCTCACCGTAGAGGTTGGGTATGGCACGCATTTGCCGATTCAAGTCTTTATTTTCCACAACTTCTTGAATCACCCTGAATACAACATCCGAGGTTATTGGTGGCGCGAGAACATTCGCACCAGCAATAAGAGTTTCAGGTCTATCTGAATTGAAACGTAATGTCGCACAGGGAACATGAAGGATATTCGCTTCTTCTTGAATGCTGCCGCTATCTGTGGCTATTGCTGCACAATCTTTCATAACACGGATTACATCAGTGTAGTAGGGCCATACTTCAGAGAACACGAGAGAAGAATGTTTTTCTGCGAATCTACGTATCTTCCTCTCCAGCCCGTAGGCGCGAAGCGCGGTAAATGTCCCACCTAACGCAATCCAAAGGACCGTATACCCATTTTCAACAAGCCTTGTGACAGTATCATACAGGACTTTGAAACGGTGTTTAGAGACTATGTTTCCACGCCGATGAACGCAAAAACGAATCACTGAGCCCTCTTCTAAGATAGGATACCTTTCATATATTCGACTCGAAGCAGCTTTCCCTAGAGCGATGCGTAATGAGTCGCTTACAGTATTACCTACAACACGAACCCTATCCGCTGGAAAACCTTCTTCGAGAAGATTCTGCTGATTCAGCTTAACAGGTGCAAGGTGTAACCCAGAAACCGTCGCAGCTGTCCGGGTGTCGAATTGCTCTGGAAAAGGTTCAAGTGAACCTTTATGCCATAGATCACGCTGTTGGAGCCGTTCATAGAACTCCTCAACAGAAATCTTGTCTTTTACTAACTGCTCCAATTGATTGGCACTCGGTGTTAGAGTTCTCAACCCCGCCTCAACATGAACTACAGGTGTATAGTTATTATAGCAAGCTACACCACCCGCGGCTGCTGTCGATGTATCGCCATGCACATATGGTAACAGAATTTTTTCTGGAGCTTCATGTCGTAACCTGTTCACTATGAAACCTAACCGCTCGATAATCTGGGCAATCTTCTGATAAAGCGACCCCCGAATATTTAGAATGAAATCCGGTCGAACATTGAATTCTTCATGTAAAGCGCCTGATAGGTTCCAATCATAATGCTGCCCAGTGTGACCAAGTAATGCGAATTTACCTTGACGCTGAAGCTCCAAGTACACAGGAAACTGTTTTATGAGATCAGGTTTTGTTGCGACCATCACTAGATGAACTAAACGATCTTGTGAAGCCCGAATCTCCTCAAACAGACCTGAGCGAACTTGAAGCGGCGGTGTTTCAGGCGCTTCAACACTTAACTCTTCATACGACAACTACAACACCTACAATCTTATTTATCGAGAGAGAATGAATTCCTATACAAAGCTGTATCTCAAATTCACATCGAATCCACCAAGAAATTGTAATCCGATTAACGGCAAAACTTAAGAACAAGACTCACTAAGGCAACGCTAAATCCCCATTTGAGGGAAACGTAACAATGGGCCGAGACAAAATCTATGGTTTCCTTATCCTCTTATTCGCCATCCTCTTCGCACTGTATTATACTTTCTGGGCGATGCTCTATCCATTCATGTACTATTCCATGGCTCCCGCTTCGTGGACAACACATCCATGGTATCAATGGTTCAGCTGGATTCCACTAATTTCCTATGAACCATACTTCGCAGTCGCTATTCCCCTATGGATTGCCATCGTTCTGATTCTCTTCATTATTGCTTGGATCGGTTGGACAATGTTGACCACTCCGCCTCCTATTCCTCTTGAAGAGATTGAAGAAGACGAGGAGTCTGGCTAGTAAGAGTAGCAAGCGAAAGATAGCAGCCATCAACTCACAAGCTGAGTTGAATCTATTGGCACACCCATTTTGGAAAAGGGGAGTGCCAATTACCCATTTTTTCTTATCACATTGGTTCTAGAGTTATATTCTGTCTCTTACTAACGCTCGTGCAATTACAACCTCTTCATCAGAGAAAGGAAGTATATAGGCGGATCTTAATGTATTTGGAGAATAGATGGCTAGGGAGTAGTGCTGTCTTCAGTAGAGAGGATTTGGCGCCAAAGGTCAAGGGTTTTCTCCGCTTCGCTGCGGTCCACTTTCTGAATTGCATACCCGGTGTGAACGAGAACATAGTCACCAACAACCGCGTCTGGGAGAAGGGCAAGGGATATGACACGGGTGACGCCACCAAAGTCGACTGTAGCCTTATCTTCTTCGATTGAGAGTATCCGGGCGGGAATTGCAAGGCACATTTATTGTCACCTAGAATTCTAAGCGAGTAGTGTTATTGACGTGACGACGGATGCTTCTTAAGCCTTGTTACATTGCTAGAGTGGATGTGAAAGTACTTTGAATCCAAAAAGAGTGCAGTTGTTGGCAAAGCGTTTTGGTTATCAAGAATATATGGTTGAACGGTATTTCGCACTTTTTGGTGAAGAAACAGAGGTATTTCTAGAAGGTAATGATCAGCCTCTTCTGAAGACGATTCGATGTAATACACTAGCTATCAAACCTGAGATATTGGTGGCACGGCTAAAGAAGAAGGGATTCACCTTAGAGGCTATCCAAGATATTGATTATGCGTTTCGTGTAATAGCAGGGAAATTCCCACTGGGAGCAACAACGGAATACCTTCTTGGGTATTATTTTTTGCAAAGTGTAGCATCTATGTGGGCAGTAGAGGTTCTGAACCCGCGGGATTCTAGTTTTGTAGTGGATATGTGTGCCGCTCCAGGTGGTAAAACTACCCACATCGCTCAATTGATGGGAAATTCCGGAGCGCTGCTAATAACAGATATCAGTCGAACTCGGATGCGAGGGCTCCGTTCAAATTTATCGAGGATGAGAATTGAGAACGTATTGGCAATAAGGGTAGACGCAGCACGACTACCTGAAACAGAGGTCAAAGCAGATAAGATACTGCTTGATGCCCCGTGTACTGGTGAGGGTTTAATCCCACTAGACCCAAAGAGAAAGCAGAGCAGAAGTCTAGAGGATATCAATACCATGGCATCAGTCCAGCGGAAATTAATTATTGCCGCATCCAAGTTACTCAAGGAGGGGGGAACTTTGGTCTATTCGACCTGTTCCTTTGCCCCAGAAGAAAACGAAGAAATCATTGACTATGCCTTACAACATTGTCACCTTCGCGTTGTAGATACAGGTCTGACTTTTGGTAATCCTGGTCTGACAAGACCTTTTGGTCGCGTTATGGACGATTCGCTTGTCAAAGCTCGTCGCTTTTATCCTTACAAACACAAAATGGAGGGATTCTTCATATGCAAACTGGAAAAGGTCACCGTTTAGTCTTTGAACCACCAACATCGACCGAGCTGAGGATAATCCTCGAAAGTTTTCAACGGTTTATGAACCCTAGTGATATCAGGTTATTACTGAAGGATAAACGCATCCTTATTGTTCGTGGACGTCGGCTGGAAGTGTATTTGGTATCGAACACTTTGTGGAACCTTTACACATCGGTAAAAGAATGGCGCCACCCTTATTTTATCGGACTGTTCTTAGGGGAGATTCGAGGTAAGATCCTCCAACCAAGCCTTCACGTTTGTCATAGACTTTCATCAAAACCAGTAAGTGAAGCGGTCGTCGTCGTTACCCCACAAGGAGAACAGAGATTTCTCTACGGTAAAAACTTGGAAAATAATCATCTAGAGAAGCAGCCAAAAGAAGAAATTGCTAATTTGGAAGTAATTGTATTGAATCGACAAGGAGAAGGTCTTGGTTTTGGGAAATTGAAACAAGAGTCTGGAGAAAAAATAACGCTACAGAATCGCAAGGACCTAGGATGGTATCTTCGAATGGGTGGATAAAAACGGGAATGAGGCGGCATCTTAGCCGCCTCGACTAGTAACCTAACCGAAGAGCGCTCCAAGCCCAGTGACTTCTTCTTCCTTCGGCTTTTCTTCTTCCTTGGGTTTGGCTTCTTCTTTTGGCTTCGCTGCTGCGCTTGCAGGAGCTGCAGCCGCGACGGGGGCTGCTTTGAGAGCTTCCTCAATATCAATTCCCTTTAAGGCTGCGACTAACGCTTTCACACGACCTTCGTCGGGTTTAACGCCAGCAGCACTTAGAACCTTAGTTAGACTTGCATCGGTAATTGATTTACCAGCCTTATGAAGTACCATTGCTGAATAGACATATTCCATGATTCGTTGTCCTCCATAGTTTTCCATAAAGGGACAGTTGTTTCGTTTGAGGGGCAATGCTTCCTAAATTGCGTATTTTAACCTTTCGTCTTGTCAGACTTTTAATCAGGCATCGCTTCCGGGTTTTTCTCCTTGAGAGTTCTGGCAAGAACAGAAGCCTGTTGCTCTGCTCGTGCAAGCATGTCAGGCATTGCCTCATCAGTCAAGAAACCAGTAGCAAATACTAAACTTCGTGCTTCTCGATTTGCCTGTTGGAGCAATAGTGGCAGAGTTTCAGGCGTTATATAGTTAATTGCTAGTGCTACAAATCTGCCTGCCTGAGCAGCTTCCTGAAACTGAGCAATGATATCGCTTGTGCTTATTTCAAATACAGCCGCTGAAAGAACTGAACCGCTGTCATAGGCAGCAGACAGTTTTAGATAAATTTCATAAGGCTCAAGGCCAAGCCGTGAGAGAACAAGTGCTTGAGCTCTTGACACTGTTTCGCCTGCTTCTACAACCACATGATCCTCTGTGATCCAGATGGATCCACCTTGGACACGGGTTTTTAATCCAACCTGACCCAATTCCGAGATTAGAGGGCCAGGTGGGAAGCCAGTGTTTCCTGCGGTAATAATGATGTCTTTAGGTGAAACCGTACCAGCTTTAGCTGGAGCTTTTGCTTTGTTCTTATGCAGCATTTCATTGAGCTCGAATGGATTCGCTTTGGCAAAGGCAAATGCACAGGAGCCTTGAACAAACGGGATTAACTCAGTAAGGCCCTTTTTTGTGGTGGCTTGTTTAATTGCCCTTATCATCATCGAATTCTTTGCCATGAGAATGACGGCTTCTCCTCTGAGCGCTTTCTTAATCCTCTGAAGCTGTTTCGAGCCAATACTCTCTGTTCTGATTAGGCAAATGTACTCGTATTGCTCAATGAGTGAGACTAGGCGATTAACCTCCTCTAGTTTCATTTGAGGAACTGGTCGCCCCTGTTGGGTTCTAGGAGTATCGCCAGTGGCTACTGGACTCGCACCTGCACTCATTTTCATCACCATAATTGTCATATTTTAATTTCTACAGTTGGACCCATCGTGGTTTTAACAAACACGTTGCGAATGTTGTTCATTCCTTTTTCGAGATTATGTTCTAGTGCTACTATAACTGCTTGTATGTTTTCTGCAACGAGTTTGGGGTCCATTGATAGTCTTCCAACTTTTACTTGAATTACAAGATTCTTCCGCATCCGAAGCTTTACAGACGATGAGAACTCAGAAAGGAGTTTTCCGATATCAGTATCAGGAGTTACTGGACGCGGCATTTTCCCTCTTGGACCAAGAACAGGACCTAATATTCGACCCACTAGTGGCATCAAATCTGTTTGTGCAATGAAGAAGGCAATCTCCTCAGCTAGCGCTTTTGCTTCTTCTTTTTCTGAGCCAAGCCGCTCAATATCCTGGGCTTCAAGCACTTTATAGGCCCCTGCTTGACGCGCATTATAAGCTAAGTTACCTGAACCGATAACACAAACTCTAGTACCCTCCTCAATGGCGTGAGGTAGAGGAGTATCGATGTTGATTTGTTTTCCTCTTTTCAAATCTATACCTTTGAGGTTGACAATGACTTCTATAGACTCCTCAAATTTCCGTTTTTTAGCCTTAGCTTTAGCCTCTGTTACTGCATCGATTATCTTGTCAAGTTCCACCAAATCAGACGCCCCCATTAATCATTTGACTGCAGCTGACTGGCGTATGTGCCCTTTTCGATTTCTTGCTGAATGATCCGAGGATCTTCTCCTTCAACTGTAATCCCCATCGAAACGCAGGTTCCCAGTACTGACTTCACTTTATCCGCTAAAGAAGAGCCTAGCAAGTCTTTCTCCTTCGCTTTTACTACAGTAATTACCTGTTCAAACGTTATGTTGCCTGTGACCTCAGAACCTGCATTTCCTGTACCTTTTTCTGCGCCAGCCTCCTTAAGAATCAGAGCAGAGGTTGGCGGCAAGCCAATCTCTATCTCGAACTCCTTTGTATCTGTATCCACAATAATCTTAACGGGAACCCTGAGGCCTTTCAGGTCAGCTGTTAGACGATTAATTTCTTGGACGATTTGGTACAGGTTTGCACCTGTTGGACCAAGTACTGGAGCAATTGGTGGTCCCGCGGAGGCCTTTCCGCCTTCAATAAGTGCTTCGCAGATAGTTTTTGGCATTGCTGGTTCCCCTGAGTGGAGTTCAGCTTCTCAAGCTTTACGCAATTTAAAAATCTTGCCTAAGGAAAGCGACTTTTATGATATCCACGTAGCGGCGAAATTCCTGTTAGTACTTATAATTCTTCAAGATTCTCCTTCTCTCCCAGAACATCGCGTTCACTCCGTTCCACCAAGCGAAGGAAATCAGCGTGAACTTTGACTGGAATGCCTGCCGATTCAAAGAGTTCGAGAGTCACTTCGTCCTTGGATGCATCTATTCGCATAACACGAGCCCTTTCGCCCTTGAAGGGTCCACCAGTAATTTCTACAACATCACCAAGATCTAAGTCTTCTGTTGGTGGACGCGGTAATAGAATATGCTCAATTTCCTTGAGTAACAGGTTTCCCTTGATAATGCCTTTGATATGAGGAATTCCAGCAATTGCTAGTTCTACATCTCGAGAGCTAGGTGCTTCTATGAAGATGTACCCTTTCAGTGGTTCAGGCACAAGAATCGCTTTCAAATCTACTTGACGCTTTGTAACACGACCAGATATGACATGCGCTATCCCTTTCTCTTGACCAATTGTAGTTCGTACAATGTATATGTTTGTCTCTTCAGCTGCCATGAAAGGTCACATCCTGTTTAATTAGAGAAGACACTTTCTTTGAATCGTAACTAAGATGTAGGTCCGAATGCGGGCATGGACGTTACCATCAGGAAGACCATCTTGATGATGTAGCCAACGAATCCGATAGCGAAGAGTCCAAGGAGACTGATTCGCAGTTGTAACCAAATCTCGGTCCGAGTGGGTCTTTTAGCAAGTCGAGCGATACGTTTGGTATTTTCCCAAAATGTTGAAGCGTCAACCATGTCGTTCACCTATAGCTAACTAGGGCTTTGGGATTTGTCACTACACGTGTTCTTAATAAGTCTTTTCGGCGTGACGAAGTTGAAGGGATGATTATTCCATGAAGTCTTCAATAGGAGCGCGAAGTAAATCTCGTACTCGATGGGCTTTGATATTCAGTCCTTCTAGAATTTTCACTAATCGGCTTCGTTGTGACCCCTGAATCCCCTTCCAATCAAGTGCAGCCAAAGATACGCGACCATGTGTTCTCTCGATTGCTTGGCTGATTAGAGATTCAGAAATCAGGTCCAAATGATATTTCGGCATCAGATGGGATGGTGCAAATCCGGTTTCAATGCTTAGGCGGGTGAATGCGGGACAGTAATGCGGCCCTCCGAAGCCAAGAAATGCAGGAGCTGATTTCTGCAGATTTTCTGCCACCGCCATAATAGCACGGGCGACAGCTTTGGCTGCTGCTTCATTTCGCCAATCATGTTCAGCACTACCTATTTCTACAAAAAGCGTTGGGATCTTCTCAATCCAAGGTCCGTGATGCGTCGCCTCAAGTCCGCAAGCCCACATATCAAGCTTCAATCGGTTTCGTTCAGCGAGTAAGGTCTGGTGAGCTACCTTAACGGCAGAGGGATGGGCTACACATAATTTTGAAGGTTTGCCACCAAGCTCAGCAGCTGACCAATTGCCAGGAGTATGGACCAGTAAGGCTGGTTTGAAAGACGCGGATTTGTGACGTGACGCGAAGATGAAGATGTCAGCTGACAGACGTTGGTCTAGTCGGTCTGCATAGATACTATCGGACTTGATAGTTACTATGGACAGATTGTTCAACTGATATATTGGTACACCATCATGAGTCTCCTCTTTCTCACTGAAAGGATACAGCGCAAGTAGTTGTTGTTTGATATTCTGAGCTGCGATATCTTGAACTGAGCAAAGACAGACGGCGGACAAGGTTATCGTCCTCGCCTATGAGTGTTACATTAGAAGAGCCAAGGCTGCCTTCTCGGTGTGTAGACGGTTCTCCGCTTGGTCCCAAACCACACTGTGAGGACCCTCGATGACCTCATCTGTGATTTCCTCGTCTCGGTGTGCGGGGAGGCAGTGCAGTACAATAGCGTGCGGAGCTGCAAGTTTGAGTAATTCCGCGTTAACCTGATAGTCGGGAATAAACGCCTCAAGTCTTTTCGCTTTTTCTTCTTCTTGTCCCATTGATATAAAGACATCAGTATAAAGGATGTCCGCATCCTTTACAGCCTCTTTCGCATCTTGTGTCACATCGACTTTTGCCAAAGCTTCTTTTGCTCGTTCTTGTGCAACCCTGGTTATCCCTGGGTCTGGCTGATAGCTATCTGGACATGCCACAACAACCTCCAAACCCATCGTAGCGGCGCCAACCATCAGTGAATGGCAAACATTGTTCCCATCACCAATATAGGCAAGTTTCAGCCCTTCAAGCTCGTTTAACTTCTCTCTAATTGTCAGCAAATCAGCTAGGATTTGACATGGATGGAACTTGGGAGTGAGAGCGTTTATCACAGGAATAGTACTGTTCTTTGCTAGTTCCACGACATTACCGTGGCTTCTTGCACGAATAACAATCCCGTGAAGATAACGGCTTAATACACGGGCAGTATCAGCTATGGGTTCACCACGGCTGAGTTGTAGTTCTTGAGAACTTAGAAAGAGTGGATAACCTCCTAGTTCATGAATTGCGACCTCGAAACTAACTCTGGTTCGCGTGGAGGGTTTTTCAAAGATCATCCCTATGGACTTGCCCGAGAGACTTGTACCGACTTCATTTCTATATCGTTGACGTTTAAGTTCAGCAGCAGTATCTAACATCAACTTGATTTGCTCACGTGAGAAATCTGCCAGACTTAGAAGATGGTTTCCCTTTAGACTCATCAGCACCACATTCTATACTTCTGTGAAACCTGCAATCATTGGATGTATTTAGCCTTTCTCTATTTTGCTGAAAGATACTATCTAGTCTAATGGCACTATTTTTTCAGTGAACCATTCGGGTCGAAACTCCTCAAGATCAGAGTATTCCTGACCCACACCCACGAAGATTATTGGTTTTCCCGTCGCTAGTGCAATGGAAAGAGCCGCACCACCCTTGGTATCAGCATCGACTTTTGTAAGAATTGCGGCGTCGATTCCGATTTTCTCGTTGAATGTCCTGGCTTGAGATATAACATCGTTTCCAGCAAGGGCATCTCCTACAAAGATAACTAAATCTGGTTCCGCGACGCGGTGAATCTTCTCTAGCTCCGCCATGAGGTTCTTGTCAGTTTGCATACGTCCTGCAGTGTCAATGAAAACCACGTTAATCCCGCGTGCTCTTGCGTGATTTATTGCATCAAATGCAACCGATGCAGGGTCTGAACCGTAGGGACGGCTGAGTACCCGAACTTTTAGGCGCTCGCCATGGGTGTGCAGTTGCTCAGAACTACCTGCCCGGAATGTGTCTGCACAGGCAAGGACAACAGAGAATTTTCGCTTGAGAAGCATATGAGTTAATTTTGCGATAGTTGTAGTTTTCCCGGTGCCGTTTACCCCTAAGAACATCAGAACTGCTGGGTTTCGCTCTTTTCTCCTCTTCTCGATTAGTTGAATGAGATTGATTGGTGTTTTGGGTGTTAATGCCTCAAGAACTGCTTCCTGGAGTGTTTCTAAAATGAATTTTCTCTTGCTTTGGAGTAATCCGATTTGTTCCCCAGCTATCTTTTCTCTTACTCTTTCACAAATGAGGTCCGCAGCTTCTAACGCTACATCATTAGATATTAGAGCAATTTGTAAATCAGAAAAGGCATCATCGATGTTACTCTCGGTAACTGATTTATGAGTGACACGTTGGACGAAGCCATCTACGGCCTTTCGAAGTTTATCAAACAATGTTTTGCCCTCAAGGAAGTGTCTTATCGTTGTACAAGCTGTGAGATTTGTTTCCGCATTGCTTCAAGTTGTGCATATGCTTTACGTAGGTGTTCTTGTTGGCGCCTTGATATATCTAACAACTGTTCTTGTTGTTTTTCGAAGCCAGCAAGAGCCTCCTCGAGGGACTTCTCTGCAGCAAAACCTGCTCCAAGAGCGACAATCACATGAGATGCATTTGCGAGGTTTACACGGAGATGAACCCCAGAGCCAATGCTGACTAGAATTTCATCACCGGGTTCGTGGTTTTTAAGTTCGGAAACAGCTTTTGCCGTTTCAGCGAGACGCGATTCTTGAGCTTGGAACATCTGGAGATTTGATTGACCACGAGCAATCTCCTCTTCCATTATTTGGATATTCTGAACGAGTTGGCGTGCATATTGTTCTCTCTGTTGCTGTTCTTCAGACATTGGTTAATATCCCCTAATCCGTATTAGCTGCGGGTTTGTTCTAAACTAATCGATTCCAGCAAGTCGTCTGACAATCAGTGTTTTCGCTTCAGTGGGAGGTATTTCTGTCACTTGATCAATTGTTATTTTTTGTCGCTTCACTCGATGAAAACTCCCGACTTCTGTGTAGACCTGTTCGCAAGCGTGTTCCTCGGTAATTGCACGGATTTCTCGACTAAATCTAAATTGCTTGTTACGCCGGATGTATGTGCCCTGGATGCGAAATACTTTCACTGACATAATGCTGACCTCATTTCAATATGCAGCTACTCAACCGAATGGGTGACCATATTTTAAAGATTGCCCAAACACTCCTATCCTTCAAGAAGCATCCTACTTCTAGGGAAACGGGTTTAGATATTATGCAAAAAATGTTTGACTAATTGCCATTAGTTCAGGGCCTGTAGTCTCGAATCCCGCAGCTGCAGCGTGGCTAGTAGCTAGGAGGCCGATGGAAACATAGGGAACTCCACAATTAATCGTACTTACATCAGCTGGAACACCAAAAAAATCTGAGAGGTGTTCCAATTCTGGACTGGAAATACCTGTATGAGCTAGCAGCCCCCTATTTGTTACAGTACAATAGGAGCCTACGAGGTTGGACCCTGCAACTGTGCCCGCCTCGACCTCAACATCTAGAGCATCTTGGATGGCTTGGACTTCTTCTCTAGTGAATTCGCTACTCACGAGGGCAGCTTTATCATTGACAAGAACCAAGTTCCCAAGCGCTGTTAGACGCGATTTCAGAGAGACTATTGAACCCTCTATCGACGAACTTAGTGCTTTAATCTCTTCATCTAGCGTAAAGTGCGGCACTAGTAGACCATTCACGTTCCCAGCGGATAATATACCTACTAGAGAACTGTCACCAAGAGTCGTAATGATTGGCGGCATCTCGAAGAGGTCTTCTAATGCGCGTTGGGTTGGTTCGCGGTTCGATGCTAGGAGTAGCCAGTAATCAGTAACACGACAGAAAGCACCAATATTTGAACTGCCACTGAAATTGAGCCGCCGAACCTTCCCTTGCATAGAAACAAGCCACACATTGAAAATAGAGTAGAAAGATATCCGCTTCTACTATTGTCCTTCTACCAGATAGACTCGGACTATTCCTTCTTTATCTTTGGTTGTTCTAACCCGAACCCGCCGCGGAGGTTTTTGAATCCCCCGCGCCCACAAATATTCATTAAGCGCTGGATCAATAATCAAATCCTCTTCCCCTTCTTCGGGCTTCATATGCCGAATAATAAAAGCACGCACCATATTAACCGCTCGTTTCGCACGCCTAGTACGCACCGTATCATAGACTTTACCAAGAGGAATAGTGTAAAGCCTCTCAACAACTACATCATCAACTACTTCAGGAACAGCCGAACCTGTTAACCCTTCTTCACTTGACATACTCGAATTAACTCCTATGGCTTAAGTTTTGAACGCCGCCACTGCCGACGCTTAGGATGATTGCGAACCTTACCCGCTGTTTTTACCATAATCCACGTTGGCACACTGACATTCGATTTTAGTGCTCGTGCTAGACGGAGTTTCTTGCCGAGAGGTTTGTTTCGTGCCATTTCTCTTCACATCTATTTGGGACGTCTTTTGGTTATCTTTCTTGTGATTTTTTCTAGTGCTTGAATTGGATTTTCGGCTCTCGTTGGCGTGCGCGTACTTGGGCGAGCATTTGTTTTAGTTGTCTGTCTGATAGGGGAATGGAGGGTAGCCGTTTCATTTGTGCTAGACGAATCAGTTCGTTTTCTATCTGTTCGGCAAAAGCTGGCTTGACCATCCTGAGGTTTACCAGTCTTGCTCGGGCTTCTGGTGTTAGAATCTGGCGTAGAACTGCGTCTTTTTGCCTTCGAAACTCTTCATGCTGGGCGGCAGCTTGCTGCTCTTCGGCAGCAGCACGTTGGAGTTCAGCCATCTTTCGCCGCCGAATTTGTTCCATTTCTTCGTCGCTCAGATTTTTACCCTCCCATTAACTTTCAACTTGCATCCTGCGTTAGGGTCATATGTGCTAATCGGTCAAGGAAGGACCGCCCCTTGCTGGACAACACTCGCCCTACACCTTTCTCTAGGGTTACCAAGCCAGCCTTTTCTAACTGTTGAAGGGCCTTTCTGATAATTGAGCCGCTA
This sequence comes from Candidatus Hermodarchaeota archaeon, assembly GCA_016840065.1. GTDB lineage: Archaea > Asgardarchaeota > Hermodarchaeia > Hermodarchaeales > Hermodarchaeaceae > YT-063. Next base: position 76,689 of record JAEOTB010000091.1, read on the forward strand.
CCCCGAGCAAAATGGTTGGGGCGTGTTCCCCGCCTATTTTTACCGCCGTATGCTGTGCGCAGACGTGAAACACCGGTTTTCCCCTTTACGTAAAGGCGGCGGAGAATCGCTGCGCACCGGATATACCACCAATCAGGATCGGTTGGAGGTCGCTCTTTGTGGGCACCTGTCTTAACGTAACCCGCCCATTTAGGCGGCTTTACCTCTTTCGCTTTTTTCAGTTCCTCTGCAATACGAGGGATTAGCACTTCTGCAGCAATATCATAGACCGTTGACATCGTAAAGACCCCACTGTTGCATGGAATGCAAACTCACTGACAGGTCGGCTCACGGTAGTCGGAGAGCCCTATAAAATTCTTTCGAGGTCTGCAGTAAATCAAACGGCTTTTCGTGATAAAACAACAACCAAGCCTCGTCGTCCGCAGGCAACACAGGAGGTTCGTTCTATTAACTCGGCTATTATCTTGTTCAATGTACCTCCCGATAAGGCTGATGGTAGTACTCGCACCTTAATCAGTTCTTTACCCTTAAGCTGGCGCTTTACCTCTGCCACAACCCGTTCACTCACTCCAGCCTTCCCGATCCGAACACTTGGTTTCTCTTCAGCCCAAAACCTTGCTAATTCGCGTCTATCTTTTACCATCTCATAACCACCCACTCTACATCATGATTGTACTCTTCGACTCTTGCGTTTCCATACACGCTTACTCCGGTGCCCACAGGAACACGTTACAATGAGTGAACTGTTTCTACCAGCTCTGCGCAAACGTACACGGCTGTTTACACCGAACTGAAATGGTGTTGCACACCTGCGGCAGAACAGGTAACGATACTCGTGTGGTAAGCAGACCCTAGTCCGCATCACAATACGCTGCACTATTTGCACATAATGCTTCGCCAGCGTAGGTTGTGTACTCTTTACCTCCTCCGCAAGCTCAATTAACATACGAAGCCGCCTCTGAACAAGCCTGCGCCATCTTCTTGCTCCGTGGAACCGTCTCACATCAATCAGCCACACGATTAGAAACCAAAGAAAGGGAAATGGTGCGCTGACCGGGATTCGAACCCGGGCGCCCAGCGCTCTGCTGATGACAAGCATCGATGGCAGGCTGGAATCATACCACTAGATTATCAGCGCACGAGTGAGGGTTTACAAGTGTTGCCCATTTAAATCATTTCCCGATTACGAAATCAAGGCTGCCCCTCGCGAATCTTTCGTGGAAAAGTTTTAAGGCGCAAGAGGACAGGTTGCGTCCTAAGCGGCCGTGGTCTAGTGGTATGATTTCGGCCTTCCACGCCGATGCCCCGGGTTCGAATGCAGGACAAGTTCTGTGTCAAGCCGAAGATCCCGGCGGCCGCACCACTCTTTTTTCAAAATCTATTTTTTAGCTATTTCAGTCACCGCAAATGGCTGCTGGCTTCGAAGTTGTGCTGTTGGCACTTTCTTTGCCCTAACTTATTTTACTTTCAAACGGTTAATAAAATAATAATATGTATAATATTATAATATAACAGTTAAATATTTATAATAGTAGTGAATTATATAACAATGTAAGTATGGTAAACTCGCCCTCCAGCCACAGGATTGCCCTTCGAATACTCCAATGGAAAAAGAGGGGTGAGGGGGCAAACCCCAAGGTGCAAGAAATGAGTGAAAATAACCTAATATACATTGAACCTCTCGTCATCAACGACTACCAAAAATTCCGTTTCTACGCAAAAAGAGCCGAGTTGGTTACCTTCGAGACACAGTACTACAACACGCCATTCAAAGAAACAAACATCATCGAACCAGCTCAATACCTCAAAGCCCTCAAAATATGGGCCTTTGGAGTATACATAGACCAGCAGCCCTACACACTGACCCACACAATACACTTCCCCTGGATCCCCCACCTCGCCGAGGATTGGGAGACATGGATAAAGATAACCAGCAAAAGACTAACCATTCTCACAGAAGAGCTGGAAACCGATCTCCAAGCTATCCAAGGCAACCCATCTCCCCCCTCAGTTCGAGAACTCTGGGTCAAAACACTCCGCTAGACACAAATATTCTAATGGGAAAAATTTAAGGCACACCAACCCAGCATCAGCCTACAAATAGGGCCGGTAGTCTAGCTGGCTATGACGTCGCCCTGACACGGCGGAGGTCGTGCGTTCAAATCGCACCCGGCCCACCACTTTTCCGCTCCTGCAAACTCTTGACTACCAATTCTCATCGATTCAAGTTTAGGAACTGTTGAAGGGAAAACTCTTAAATCAATGCTGAACTGAATCTTGCAAAGCTGCCGACGTAGCTTAGCCCGGGAGTAACCTTGACATTGATCAACGGTTTAGCCCGATAGCGCGGGACTGAAGATCCCGTTGTCGCTGGTTCAAGTCCGGCCGTCGGCACCACTCTTTCTATTACTGTTTTAGTAATACTGTGCTGCTATCGTTTGAATAGCCATTCAACTAATATTACTAGGAAAATGGCTAGGAGTGCACCACTGGTATTGGCTAATATGTATTTCACCAAATAGGATGGTTGAGTGATGGGAGTAGCGAAGAACCATAATAGGTAAACAAGACCCCAGACTGCAAGGACAAGGACAGCGGCGACAAAAAGAGTTGCAAAGCCTCTGAGAAACTGAAAACTAGGGCTTTCTGTAGGAGCTTGTGTTTGCCTGCGCTTAGGTGTACGTAAAGATGAGATGGTTTCAGCAAGAACAACGGAGCCGGCGACTTGAGCAAGGATGACACCTAGTGGTACTAGAGTAAGAACAATCGGTGAAGCGATATGAAGAGCATTTACAGCCAGGTATGACATAACAACTTGGACAAGCCCGAACAATCCTAGAATGACGAAAAGATAAGCAAATCCTTCAGATGTTTTCCAATAGTAAACTACTGACATGATGAGTCCTCAGCAGATGTAATACGCATCGCATAGGAGGAAAGGGTATTAATGTTTTTTCTGTTTCAAAGTAGAGTAAAAGGAAAATGGTGGACCGGCCGGGATTTGAACCCGGGGCCTCCGCCATGCCAAGACGGCGATCTACCGCTGATCTACCGGCCCTTTAGAGCTTGGTTTCGTTTGTAATTTAGAGTTATAAGAATTTTGGCGGGAATACTATAACTGTTAAATTCCTGAAAATTTATGTGCTTTGGGTGAACTGCGCTCTGTTAGTGACCCACTGGTTATGTGAGTTTTAGGGAGTTATACGAGTCGAGTGCGAGTGACTGTTTTTGTCTGCCACTTGTACCTTGTTATCTTTGCCGATTTTCCGAAGCCGCAGGCTGAGCATTTCTTCTTTCGGACGTGATATGAGCGTCGTCCGCAGCGGCGGCAGCGGATGTGCGTTTTCTTGTTGTGTTTGCCTCTTGATGGTGTCCCTTTGCCCATGTCGACTACTTCCCTTTAGGTTTTCTTGGTGGGGCTTTTGATGAGGGTGAGAGGAGTATGACGTTGTCACCGCGGAGAATGACTGTCCCTAGCTCTAGGGGCTCGCCGTCAGTGAGGTCTTGGGCTTGCTCTAGTATTAGGTTGAGGTGTTGATCATAACCGCGCAGTCGTCCGCGAAGTTTACGGTCACCCTTCAGCTTGACTAGAACTTGAGCGTTGAGTGACTTGCTAAGCAAATCCATTGGTCTTTGTCCGGTTTCTGCCAAGTGAAAGGCTCCTATCTGGTAATCGTCAAGGGCATCCTTTAGAGACTTTAAAAACGTTGTGTAGAAATATAGTTGAAGAGTGTGTGGGAAACATCCAAAAGTAGCCTGATTCAGAAATCAGGTAAGCCTGACGGAGCGATTATATGCGGGTAAAACATCGACATCAGCTACGAACAAAGGAACGGCGCGCGTTACAAGAACAACTCGCAGCTACTCCAACACTGTTACATAAGGAATTAGTAGGTTCCAGTGCTGGGAAAACATCTGTTGAACGCATTGTTCTTGAGACTAAGACAGAACTGTTCCTCATCAACGAAAGACTCTGGCTTGTTCGTACAAAGGATATGGTGTATCCCTCATTACACGCGCTTCTTGATGGCGTTGTAACATTACCCACGGTTGTTGTGGATATAGGTGCTGTACCATATATCGTGAATGGTGCGGATGTTATGGGGCCTGGCATTGTAGGGGCTGATGATTCGATTGCTGTAGGCGATATTGTAGTTGTTATTGATCAGAAGAATCGGACGCCTATAGCAATTGGTCAAGCAAATTTTGAAGCAGACAAGATGAAGGCAAAGTCGAAAGGGCGCGCGGTTAAAGTAATTATGTATGTTGGGGATTGGCTCTGGGACCTCATGAAAAGCCTGTCAACTTGAAAGGGCGAAGGTTTTTCAGGGAAGGCTTCGTTGTTGCCGCATTAGATTCCACTTAGAGGACAACGTCATGGGATTTTTTCGAAGGAAAAGCAAGAACAAAACCGCGTTAGAAGAGAGTGCAGAGCCTACGGTTGATGGAGGAGCACACTCACAGATGTTCGTGATGTACAAGGAACTTACGAGTCTTGCTGATGTATCATCAATCTCTGAGGAGGTTCGGAGAGGAAATGTGGTTATCCTAGATATTGAGCCATTGACTAAGGGCGCTTCAGATTCTATGACACAACTGAAACGTGCCGTAGACCAGTTACGTGCAATTTGTTACAGTATTGGTGGAGATATCGGGCAGCTTGGTAAACGATACATACTCCTCACGCCAACTGCTGTTAGAATTTTCCGAAAACCTCAAGGGGTAGCCACCAGTCATCAGTCACCTAGTGATAGTTGAACGGGACAGAAGCAAATGAAGAAGGTTTGCATCCGAGTTGAACGTAGTTTCGGTGAACAGCTACGATTACTTCTATTAGATTTAGAATTACTGGATTCCGATTACCCAATCACTCTAGAAGGTCAACACCTTATTCTACCCTTACGATTCCGAATAGAAGATTCGGTGCTTTCTAAGCTACAACACCAAACGACGTCTCTAACCCTCGTAGAGAAGGAACTCGCACTCCAGAAGCATAGGCCAACAAACCTGACTGAGATATTACAAGATATAGTTCCAGCAGATGTCCTACCGAAGATACCGCACTCCCTTGACATCATCGGAGATATCGCGATTGTTGAGTTAGATGAGGAGCTAACACCATTCGCGCAGGAGATTGGTAAGGGACTCCTGTTAGTACACAGAAATGTGGCTGCTGTTTATTCAAAAGCGGGAATCATATCCGGACCCCACCGAGTTCGCGCGCTAAGTCACATAGCAGGCGAAGTACGCACAAAAACTGTGCACGTTGAGTATGGAATTCGGATTGTAGTCGATGTCGCAGACACCTATTTTAGTCCACGATTATCCACAGAACACAACCGTGTTTCAGAACTTGTTCAGTCAAGTGAAAAGATTCTAGATATGTTCACAGGTGTTGGACCCTTCGCTCTACTTGCGGCAAAAAGACAGCCAGTCACTGTTTTTGCAATCGATATAAACGAGCATGCCATAAGGTGTTTGAACAAGAGCCTTGAACTCAATAAATTAGCTGGCGAAGTAATACCAATACTAGGTGATTGTAGACCGGTAGTGCAAGAGAAACTCTGTGGAAAAGCTGACCGTATTATTATGAACCTTCCCCACGATTCTATCATGTTTCTAGATACCGCTGCCATAGCAGCAAAACCTACTGGGGCAGTCATTCATTTCTACACAATTACTTCAGAAGAGAATCCCTTGGAGAAACAAAGGAACGAGGTATTGGCTTTGCTATCTAGTTATGGAGCAGTAAGCAACATTGTTAATACTCGTCAAGTTAGACAAACTGCACCTTATGAATCCCAAGTGGTATTTGATATTCAAGTAGAGGGAACAGAAACAACTAGCGTTATCTGAAGCAGTGCAGAAGGATTAATGAGTTCTTGTACTAGTTTTCTGTTTATAGAACCCGCGGCTTTATCGCATCGAATGGCTATTGTTCTGTCATCTATGTGTGTACTTGTTCGCCAAACTAGTGCAATGGGTGCTTGAAGTGTTAAATCAGGTGACCCAAAACCCTGAACTACATCCGTTACCTCACCTACCGAGAGATGTGTCACAACTCTACTTCCTGGTTGTCGTAATATCCAACCTAAGGCTGAGTCGACGTTACGCACTGAGTGGGAGGCGCCTACACCCAATATACAATCGCCACGTGGTGACAAAAAATGCTCAGTTGTAACCTCTAAAGTAGATCGGTGAGTTGAACGTACATTGGGGTGACCATGAGCAGTGAAAATGAACGTATAACTATCAGGAGAGCACACAGACAAATAATATACAAGACATCTATTATATCTTGATGAGTGCTTAGCGCGACTTGATTAACGGTCAAAAAGGTGTTATCGTGTCAGAGCAATCAGGGGACCTCGCAACAGAAAAGGAGGCTACTTTGAAGAGGCTCCTTGCAAATGGGTACGTTTCAAGTCCTGAAGTAATGAGAGCCTATCGCGTTGTACCCCGTGAACTTTTCATCCCAGAGCGTCTCCGAAATAAGGCATATGTTGATCACCCATTACCTATAGGCGAGAGGCAGACAATATCGGCTATTCACATGTGCTTGATTTATCTTGAGCATCTTCAGTTAGAAAAAGGACTGAAAGTACTAGAGGTTGGTGCAGGATCTGGGTACCATGCAGCCCTCTGTGCGGAGATAGTGTCACCCACCGGAGAGCCGCTTTCTGGCCATGTTTACACAATCGAAAGAAAAGCTAAACTGGTTGACTTTGCAAGAAACAACCTAGATGCATCAGGTTACAGTGATAGGGTTACGGTGATTCTTGCAGACGGAACTTTAGGTTACCCGCCTGAAGCACCTTACGACAGAATTATGGTAGCAGCCGCTGGTCCTAAGACACCCCCAGCTCTAATCAATCAACTGGCAGATGGTGGACGACTGCTAATTCCCGTGGGTCGAAGAACCTACTATCAGCAGCTTAGACTTGTCGAAAAGGACCAAGAAGGAAAAACCCATAGTAAGGGGTTGATGGGAGTAGCTTTTGTTCCACTGATTGGAAAAGAAGGATGGTCGGAATAGATCTACTTATTCTTACGAAGCTTAGCAATGAAATAGCCAGGAAGATTGTGGACATCAGGATAGAATCGCTGTACCAAACGTCTAACCTGCGTATCACCACCTATCCCCTCTGCTCCTCGAATTATATTCTGTGGTACTAGTGTGAAACCTTTCTCAGTAAGAAGATATACGATATTCCGTTCGTTTTCCTCCCAAGATAGCGTACATGTCGAGTAGACCAAGACTCCCCCAGGGCGAAGCGTTTCAACTGCTGAATCAAGAATCATCTGCTGGTAATTGGCGGTGCTACGAATGCGTGCTAGCGTAGTAGTGTCGAAAAGTTTGGGTCGAACACCAAGTGCCGTGCAGGGTGGGTCCACAATAACTCTGTCAGCACTGATGTCTCGATGTTCTGAAAGAAATTTCTTCGCGCGCCCAACAAAGGGCTGAACACATTTGACTCCAAGCCGGTTCGCTTCTTCTCCAAGGCGTTCGAGACGGCGAGTTGATCTGTCCACTGCTATGATTCGGCATTGATTTTCTACAAGTTGGGCGATGTGGGTGGTCTTGCCACCAGGAGCAGCACAGAAATCGATGATTATCTCATTTGGTTGGGGATTGAGAATCGGTCCCACAAGAATAGCTGGATAGGATTGAGAATAAAAGAGCCCCGTTTTATATGCCTCTAAATCAACAAGACTAGGAAGGTTGTAGAAGGAATCAGTAATCTTAACTACGAGACCGCGTTTTAATTCATGCAATTCTGCACTATCAATGGAAGCAACGCCACTACCCACAAGGTGTCCACGGGGATTAACCACAGTAACAGCGTCACCAGCACGAAATCTGTTGAACCTGCGAACCCCTGGTCGAAACAGATTACTACCCAAAAGGATGTTCTCTGAACTCGGTTTATCCGCGACAATTATTTTTTCATGACGTGGTACAGGACCCCTCTTTTGAATAGGTATTGCAACCACATCCAAGGAAGAGTCGTAGACCTGACATTCAACACCATCCTCTGCCAGTGAGGCGATAAGCTCCTTGCTAGTTGCACGCAAAGTGTTTGTCCTAAGAAAGAAAAACGCGCCGGGGTTACATAAAGCGGCTCCCAGCGCCGAAGTACGAGGCGCTCCGAATAGATCAATGAAGTATCGCTCTAACACTGTACTAAATTGGGTAGAGGACGGAGGGTCTACAATGTTATCATTCAAGTTCTGTAATACTCCTATGCGGAGAATATTCCACTAATGAACAGCATAACTTTTTTCTATAGATAGAATGTGCCGTCTGCTACTAGCTTCACCTTTCCTGAAACCAAAACCCCTTCCATTTCTTCACCCCAAACAACTTCGGACACTAACTGACTGGGCCTTCGAATCTCATAGCCTTGTTCTATGATGATAGGTTTTCCTTTCTCTTTCCTTGATAGGACTTTATGATGTTCTATATACGCTGCAAGGGGACCTGCCGCACTTCCAGTTGCGGGATCTTCGACAACACCAACCTCAGGGGCGAAAAACCTTGCATGAACATCCGAATCCCTATTCACAGTTTCAGTGCAGAAGATGAGCACATTTCGTGATGGGAACCCCTCTAATCCTTCGAGAATCCCCTGAGAATCCGGTTGCGCTCTTTGAACTGCAGCCAGGGAAGTAACAGGGACTATCAGTTTGTGTGACCCAGTCGAAACATACTGTATTGGATAATCAGTCTCAATATCTGATTTTGCTAGCCCTAGGAGTTCGGCGATAGTTTTCCTATCATCCAACTTCTGTAAAAATTCTGGACGCGGTTGTGACATTCGAACTACATCATCAGACAAGAACTCAACAGATATTGCACCTATGCCTAATTCCAATAATGCCTCTTTCATATTTGGTTCTAATAGATGCTTGTATCTTAGGACATAGGCTGTACCTAAAGTAGGATGACCGGCAAAGGGCAGCTCTCTAGCAGGTGTGAAAATCCTAACCTTAACATTACACCCCGATAGCTCAGGTAGAGAGATGAAAGTTGTTTCTGAGAAATTCATCTCCAAGGCAATGCCCTGCATGTTCTCCGTATCTAGGCTACAGTTACTCGCAGCATCCCAGAATGTCGCAAGTTGATTTCCACCAAAAGAATACCTAGGATCTACAAAGACACTTGTTTGAATGTAAGGAAGCGCAACCATGATGAAAGGAACAGTAGAAGAGATATTTCAAACTACTTATCCATGCTTCATGACTGTCCTCAGCATTATCCGTACTAATTGGTAGAAGTTGTGTATGCATCTCAGAAGAAATCAGAGAGCGCCAATTGACCTTGCTTTGAAAGTAGATTGGACACCTTGACTCCAATAAGACGCAGCCACCTATCTGGAAGCCGATTCTCTTTATAGAGCTGCAAGGCGACACAACACAAAACCGATTCTTCATCAGTACCCACTTTCAAAGTTCTACTTCGTTGAACTGTAGAGAAATCACTATATCGAATTTTTACTGTGACCGTTCGAAAGCGGAGGGATTTTGCCTGGAGTTTCTTCCATATCCGTTTGCAGATATCATCTAATGTTCCATAGAGGGGGGCAATCGATGAGGTATCAATATCTTCCATAAAGGTACGGTCCTTACTGATTGACTTGCGTCTTCTCGGTCCACTCCGTTTCAGTGGACGCCCATCAATACCAAAAGCTCGATTACGCAACCATTTGGCGCCCTTTACACCCATAATTGGGTACAGGTCCGTAAGAGGCATACGTTGAATCTGACCAAGAGTAGTTATTCCATATTTTCCCAACCGCTGGGCGGTCACTCGCCCGATGCCATTTACGACCCTCACATCTAGCGGAGCAAGAAACTCAGCAATCGCGACCGAATCTTGGGGAACAAGTGTAATACCCATTGGCTTGTTGATTCCTGTTGCAATCTTGGCTACTGCCATATTTGGTGCGACACCTATCGAGCAAGGTAGCTTAGTTGTTTCTCGGATTGCTTGCTGAATCTCCTTTGCTAAAGGCTCAGGCCCTCCACATACAAGCGCCCTCCTAGTTACATCTATGTAAGCTTCGTCAATACTTGCCCGCCGCACCCGTTCATCATCGGCAAACTCTTCAAGAACTCCCATAATCTCATCCGAGGCTTCGATATAATTAGAGAAATCACCCCGCACAAATACAGCATCAGGACATAATCGATACGCCTCGGTCACAGGCATACCAGACCGAATCCCATAATCACGTGCCTCATAGGAGGCAGCCCGCACAACCCCTCGACCCCGCCCCTCCCTAGGGTCATGCCCAACACACACTGGGAGCCCAACCAACTCTGGATTGACCCGAAACTGCTCAACCGACGCATAGAACGCGTCCATGTCCACATGCATTACCCATCGAGACATCGAAACGACCAACGAATCGTTCCTATTCTAACATCGGCTACCACAAAAGGTGGATAAATAGGGACAGAGACTACCAGCGAAGTGAGATACATAGGATTATTGAATGGTATGGCTTCAAGACACCAAGACCCGTTGCTCAAAACAAATATGCAGGGATCTACGCCTCAACTGCTACAGGAATACTGGAGAGTGATGTTATGAAAGAGTTGATTTTAGTTCGCCATGGTCAATCAGAACACAATATCAAAGGCCTGACAGGGGGCTGGATTGACACACCCCTTACACCTCAAGGGCGCCGACAAGCCGCTGCTACAGCTCACAGGCTAGCGACGCTAATCCAGAATAAGTCACCTAGCTTCTATTGCAGTGACTTCATTCGCGCCAAGAAGACAGCAGACATCATTGGCGAAATACTTAGGATAACCCCGACAGCGACGGAAGAATTGCGAGAGCTCAACTGGGGTGTTGCCAAAGACATGACCCTTGATGCGGCGCGTCACCTTGAGTTACCGATGACAGAGCCACTTATTGACTGGATCGCTTTCCCTGAAGCAGAAACACGTCGCCAACTCTACCAGCGAATCACCCAGTTCCTAGAAAAACTCGACACCAGTAACCGTGATTGTATACTCATCGTCAGCCACGGCAATGCTATCAAAGTCATTATTCAATGGTGGCTCGAACTCACAGAGCCCCAGCAATCACTCATTGACTTCGATATCGCACCCTGCAGTATCACTCATCTCTACATCAACGATTGGGACCAAAAAACCATCGCTGAACTCAATACCACAGGACATCTCGATGCTTCATCCAACAATGAGTAGCCGTTTGACATCATGAAACAATGAATTACCCATAGCAAGCCAACGGCTTACCACAAAATCGGTGATCAGATATCCTCGACCTTCTCAATAGGAACCCAGCCGAATTGTCCCCCAGTAGTTGCACACCAAATCCAACCAAGTACTTCCCTAATGAAGAACAGTCTGTCCCCAGTTGTTACATCTAGTTCTGTCGAGTTATAATTAACAAGTAACACACCTAAACCTCTTTGATTTTCAAAGAAGGGTTGAGGAACCCAGTCACTAACACCCTCTCTGCTTGTGCACCAGAACCATCCACCTCTTTCTGAATCTTCTGCCCCCACCTCCACAACATCACCAGCTCTCACAATCAGAGCGGGAGAATGTTCGGATTTGTGTCCCTTTACAACGCGCAGACTACGTCTACACATACCTAGTAACTGCTGACGTATAGGAAGACTACTTGGAGACGTGAAGGGCTGCACAGAAAGTTGTATGATTCGGTAATCATGGAATTCATGAGCAGCAACCCTAAGGAGCTCGCTAGTGTTCTCGACAAGGTGCATAAGAACTACGTACTTGCCTTCTTGCCGAAGTTGACGCACTGCTGGTTCGAAATCCGAATCCCCAGTCACGACTATGTAAACATCTGCATCATAGCGCATCATATCAACTATCATCTGTGTGTCTACGATCGAACGTTTGTAACCATTTGTTGAGACATATCGGGGTTCAAATCCTGCTCTCCGCATACGTATTTCTACTGGAGGATTAGCTTGAGCCAAATATACACGCGCTAAAGTTACTTGTCCGTATAGTCTCGCGAAGAATTGAATATAGGAATACTCTACAATTGAATAGCCAGCCTGCCTCAATGAAAGATATAGATTATCATTATCAACAAATATAGCCACTCGACGTGATTTACTACGAGTAACTGTCGATAGTGCCTTTGCTTTTTTCATTAGTTTCCTCCCCTCTCGATAAGCGCCTCTAATGAACCAGTGCCAAATGCCTCCCAAGCCGCCAAAACGATTTCAGGTAGATTGAAGGAAACTACTTGACTTTTGCCACCCATCAATAACCTAAGTGAATCAATACCATAACGAATTATTTTCCCTCGCCGTGTTAATATCGCCAAACTATTCGTTAATTCTTGAACTTCTTTGTACTCTTCCTGAGATAGAGCTACATCCAGCTGCTCTTTCACTTTCTCAGTTTCATCCTTAAACATCCTAAGAATTTTGATTATGAAGTTCTCCCACCCCTTTTGATTTCTTTTTGCTGGAATTTCTACTCCATTGAAGAACACTTCTTTTGATTCTAGGAGCGCTATCTTTCCCGAAAGTAGGTTCATCTTGAACCAACTGGGCTTTTCCTCCCTAAAGGGTAGGTTGAGAATTATCAATAGTTGTTCTAACTTGTCTTGGCCAAAGACCTCATTTAATTCGTCTTGTGCAGCAATTGCTCTGTGATCCTTGTTCAAGGGCCCCCAAGCCATGAACCGGAAATTAAATTCCAATGACAAATCCGAGTTACTTCTCACCAACTCAGCTTGTAGATGTTCGGGGTAAGTTTCGTGAAGGCATCTAATTGTGACTTCATCAGGTATTCGTGTTTGGGCGAGGAGCTTTCGTGTTTCTTCCTCAAACCCTGCTATGCTACCCTTCCTGAGAGTAGATTCAATTATCTCTTCGATACATGCCTCCCAGAGAGTCAGTGACATCTCTGGAAAATAAGGCATCTGTAGTCTAAGCGTTTGAGCGCGGTCCTTTACGTCCTGTTTTCTCCATTCCTTTAGAGCATCTTCAACTTCTCTGAGCTTCTCGGTAGGATATTGACTGGATTCAGATGTTGAGTTTAGGTTTCTCAGAATTTGCTCTAATTCTGATGCCATGAAACTCCGTATTAGTTCAGTAAAGGTTGTTCTTTCCTCGGATGCCCGTTTTACTAACCAAAGATAGGAGGGGAATGATACTCGAAACGATTTTGTGACATACTTTGCTGAAGGCAGATAGGTCTGTGATAAGGCTCTCGCGAATTCCTTTGCTTCAACGTATCGCTCTTCAGAAATCAGTTCCTTAAGTCGCTCTTTTGCTTCGCCCCTAGAAAATACCCAAAACTTCCTTGACCCTGCTTCTACTGGTACTCCGTCCTTGAGCCAGGCGAGGAATTGGGCAGCTCTCTCAGATAATGGCTCTTGCATATAACGCGCCTACAAATTGTTGTAAATATTCATTTATAAATATATGTAAATCATATATTTTATGATTGTAAATTATCTCTTAACTGTGCCCCCCTCAAAAGAAGTATATGAAAAAGCGAAAGCTTCTAACAGAACAACAAAGTAAGCTCCAGTATGCCCGACCCCCCAGAGGATGTACACGATGCCATCATCCGATTCAACCGCCAATACAACCCCACAATAACGGCAAAGTTCCTCACCTTCAACGACAACGAACTCCACATCCAATTCACAGGACCCCTAAGCAGCGTTGTCGGAATCTCAGATTATTTTGAAGACTTCATTATCGAACTCGACTCCTGCGCCCCCATTAGCCTCACTCTAAAAGACTACAAACAGGAAGGCAATATAGCCTATCACGTACGATACAATGTGACCTACCGAAGCGGCACCTGCACTTGTGGGAAATAAGTGGAATCACTGTTGAGGAGAGCGACCGAGTTAGATAGGGCGTAGTTTATTCATCGAAGTTTTGATGAACCTGCACAGTTTCGCCAAGATGATTCAGGACCTCAATCCGCATCGCTATTTGTCCATTAACCGAGTGCACAGCACAACTGAGGCACGGATCGTAGGCCCTTACGACCATCTCTATGTTAGAGTAGATGATTGGGTTCACTACGCCGTTTTTAATGAGGCGGCGAGCCATGTTCAAGACGCCTTGGTCCATACCACCGTTGTTGCCGACGGTGGAGACGATGAGGTTTACGTTGGTGAGAATGCCTTCGTCATTAGCCGTGTAGTGGTGGATGAGTGTGCCCCGCGGGGCCTCGATGACACCGACGCCTTGACCTCCACGAACTTCGAATTCCTGCATGATATTATCGGAGGTAATTTCGCTGTCGTTGAGAAGTTGGGTGCCGCGTTCGATGCTATAGAGGATTTCGACCATTCTGGCCCAATGGTAGAGGAAGGTGTGGTTCATAGTTTTACCAAATTGAGCGCGCATCTTCTCCAGTTCCTCACGGGCTAGAGGTGTGGTAATCGAGTCAGCGACGTTGAGACGAGCAAGCGGACCAACTCGATACATTCCACCAGGCCAGCCTCGAGGTCTATAGAAGGGGAATTTAAGATAGGAATAATCAGTAACGTGTTCTCCGATGTGTTTCAGGTAGTCTTTCACAGGAAACTCGGCAAGGCGTGTACCGTCATGGTCAACTAATCGGAGGGGACCGTTGTAGAGCTCGAGGTTCCCTTTGGTCACGAGACCCAGATAGCCTGACTGGAGTTCGTCTAGGAGTTCAACCTTTCCTAGAAGAGGCGCCACAACTGGGAGAAGTTCCGTGGCGAGTCCATGCGCTTCTTGCATTTGTTGGAGGAGATCGCCGCGAACGTCTTCGCTGAGAGGTTTTGATATGCCTCCTGGCTGGGCAGTAACAGGATGAATAGCCCTACCGCCAACAGCTTGAATTGTATTCTGACCTATTTGGCGGAGGCGGATAACCTTCTTCACTAGTTCTGGATTCTGCTTGAGTAGTGTTACCACATGACGGGTTTCAGGACCCGTATCAGGGAGTAGAAGGTCTGGTGCTGCAAGATAGAAAAAGTGAAGCACATGACTATGCAGAATCTGACCCATATGCATGAGTTCACGCAAGAGCTTGGCAGGCCTTGGCGGGTCAAGACCGTACAAAGCATCGGCAGCGTGAGCTGAAGCAAGATGATGGGAAACAGGACATATACCACACATACGCGTGGCTATACGCTGAGCTTCCTCGACAGGTCTTCCGGTCATGAACTTTTCAAAGCCCCGGACATCCATCACATGGAAGTGAGCGTCAGCGACTTCGCCTTTGGCGTCAAGTTGGATAGTGATAGCGCCGTGGCCTTCTACGCGGGAAACTGGGTGGATTTTGATTGTTTTGCCTTTTTCGGTCATGTTTTTGCAGCCTCCTTGGGTTTGGCTGTTGCAAGGTGAAGGGCTTTTTTGAAGGTGGAAGTAGCGAAGGTGAACCTGAGGTAAGTGCCGACGATATCGGGGATTTCCTTGGCGGTTTGGTCAGGTGGAGCTTCTTTGAAGTCTTTAGTGGTGATGGAGCCGATTGCACCAATCATCTTAGCGGCCTGGTCGTCAACAGCTTCGGTGGGACCAAAGCAGCCGCGGCAGGGTGCGAGGGCGGTTGGGCAGCGGGCCTCACAGCCACTCTGTGTTGCGGGTCCCATGCATTGGAAGCCTTGTTCGAGGACACAGCGTTCAGGATCGATGCGTTTTGTGCCCCATCGGTAAAAGTGGGTGACGTTCTTCTCTTCTTTGTGAAGGGGGCATTCGTCACAAACGGTTTTAGGTTCGAGTTTGAATTCTCTGCCCTCAAGTAGACACGTGACGAGTTCGGCGATGAGTTTGGGCGGTGGCGGACATCCAGGGAGTACATAGTCCACCTTGACATAATCGCTGAGAGGATGAAGTTCAGGGAGCATTGGTGGGACGACCTTGTGTGGGATGACACCATCTGGATTGACCGTGCTCTTGGTGTCGATGTAGACTTCCTGCAGGATTTCCTCTTTGGTGTGGAGGTTTGCTAGACCAGGGATCCCGCCGAATGCAGCGCAAGCTCCAAAAGCGACAAGGACTGTGGAGCGTTCACGCATCTTTTGGAGGAGTTCCACTTGTTCTTCATTGCGTACTGCGCCTGAGACAAAACCTACGGTGACGCCTTCTTTGGGTGGTTCACGGAAATCCATTAAGACCTGAATGTACTTGAGATCGATTGCGTCAAGTACACCAACTAGTGCTTCATGGAGATCCAGAATTGCGATTTCGCATCCTGAGCAGATGCTCAATGTTTCTACTGCAAGGCTTGGTTTTGTCATTTTACTCAGGTCCTCCGTTGAAGAGCGGGTTGGGCCCTAATGTCTTTATCTCTTTTACGAATGACTTCATGGTCTCTGCGAATTTGGCGCCTTCAGCCGCTGAGACATATGCAAGACGAAGTCTTTCTGGTTCTATGTTCATCGCCTTAAGATACTCCTTAAGGAGTGCAACACGCCTAGCCGTTTGGTAGTTGCCTGTTAAGTAATGACAATCTCCAGGATGGCAGCCCGCGATGAGGACACCGTCTGCTTTGAGTTTCAGTGCCCGTAGAACGAAGATTGGATCCACGCGGCCGCTACAGTTCACTCGAATAATCCGAGCATTGGGTGGATACTGCATGCGTGAGGTCCCTGCCATGTCTGCACCTGCGTAGGAGCACCAGCGACAAGCAAAGGCTACGATTTTCGGTTCGAAGGATTTACCCATGTTTATTTCGCCTCCTGAAAGAGGGCTTCAAGTTGAGCCAGTATCTGTTCAATCGTGAAGTGTTGAGGAGATATAGCGTTATTAGGACAGGCTGCAGCACATGTACCGCATCCTTTGCAGGCCTCTTCGGTTACTTGAGCGCTGTTATCGACGACATTGACAGCACTGTATGGACAGGAAGCTTCACAGCAACCACAACCCGCACAGAGATCCTCGTCCACAATGGCCGCATATGGTTGGAGCATTACTTTACCAGCAGCCAGCATTGCCAGAGCGCTTGCGGCTGCACCTTTGGCCTGCGCAACAGAATCAGGAATGTCTTTGGGCCCTTGAGCTGCACCGGCGATGAAAATCCCGTCTGTGTTTGTGTCAACTGGGCGTAGCTTAGGATGGGCTTCTAGGAGGAAACCGTCAGCACTCCGCTGAATTCCTATCGCCCGAGTTACTTTCTCAGCATCACTAAACACTTCTAGACCACAGGATAATACGACCATATCTGCTTCCATTTCGATGGGCTGGGCGAGAAGTGTATCTTCTGCACGAACTACTAGTCTATCTGATTCGAAGGAGTGGCGGATTTCAGAGACACGACCCCTAACGAAACCGACCCCGTAATCCCTCGCGCTTGACTCGTAGAACTCTTCATACCCCTTACCAAAGGCACGCAAATCAATGTAAAAGATGGTAACTTCAATATCCGGGTATTTCTCCCTGATCTGGCGTGCTTGCTTAAGCGCCGCCATACAGCAAACCCTTGAGCAGTAGGGATTGTGGCGTTCACTGCGAGAACCCACACACTGTACATACGCGATGCGCTTCGGCTTCTCCATAGTGGAGGGACGGACTATTTTTCCTTCAGTGGCACCCGCAGCGCTAAGCATCCGCTCCATCTCCAAGTTAGTCATAACATCTGGGTAAAGTCCGTAACCATACTCGAGCACACGTCGACCATCGAACAACTGGAAACCGGTGGCGACTATGATTGCACCCACTTCCAGCTCTAGAATCTCTGTTTCCATCTCGTAATCAATCGCTTCTGCCTCACACTTCTCCTTGCACTTACCGCACGCAATCGGGGTCATACCAAGGCAGTGTTCAGTGTCGATGACGTAGGCGTTTGGTACAGCTTGAGCGAATGGGATGTAGATTGCCTTCCTCCAGCTAAGCCCAGCATTGAATTCATCCGGTACATTGACTGGGCATACTTCCACACAATCATCACAGCTAGTGCACTTGTCCTCAATCACGTAACGTGGTCTCCGCTCTACCTTCACAGTAAAATTGCCCACGTAGCCCTGCACCTCCTGAACCTCGCTACAGGTCAGAAGCTCAATGTTAGGGTGCTGACCGACTAGGCTCATTTTTGGCGTCAAAATACAACTGCTGCAGTCTAGTGTTGGGAAGGTCTTGTCGAGCTTTGCCATATGACCGCCGATGCTGGGTTCCTTCTCGACGAGATACACTTTGTATCCTGCGTCGGCTACATCAAGGGCGGCTTGGATACCAGATATGCCAGCTCCAACCACAAGTACACTCGGATTCACTGGGGATTCTCTCTGCTCGAGAGGCTGCAACTCTGATGCACGGGCTACCGCCATCCGAACAAGATCTTTAGCTTTGTCAAGGGCGGCGGCTTCTTCGCCGCTGTGAACCCATGAGCAGTGTTCGCGGATGTTAGCCATATCGAAATAATATACGTTTACGCCCATACTTTCTAGTACCCTGCGAAAGGTTGTCTCATGTAGAGTTGGACTGCAAGCAGCGACAACGACACGATTCAACCCTGCTTCCCGGATTTTCTCACGAATGAGATCCTGACCAGGGTCTGAGCACATAAAACGATATTCCGTTGCGACAACGACATGGGGTAGTGTCTTTGTATATTCGAGCAGTTTAGGGATATCAATGACACCTGCAATGTTAGACCCACAATGACAGATGAAGACACCAATTTTAGGCTGTTTTTCTGATTCCGCCATAATGATTGCACACTCCTACCTTTTTTCCTGTTTTAGCGCCTCTTGCCCGAGCCTCACACCTTCGTCGAAGGCTCGACGGTTAAGTTCAACAAAACGCGGAAACGCCTTCGCAATAGCCTTCCGCATAGCATCCGCGCTAACCACCTTGGAGATGGCAGTGAACGCACCCAGCATCACTACATTGGTTACCAGCGCGTTCTTCAGTACCTCACGGGCTGTTGCTGCGGCCGGTATACGGAATATCCGCACCTTCTGTTTAATTTCTCCCGCTTTAACTAGGTCTGAATCAATAATCGCAATACCCCCCTCCTTCAAATCCGGACTATACTTCACAAAGGCTTCAGTCGATAAAGCCACGAGAATATCAGGAGCAAGCACCAAAGGATAGTCGATCTGCGTATCCGAAATGACAATCTCTGATTTACAGGCACTCCCCCGAGATTCCGGTCCGTACGATTGAGTCGAAACGGCTTCTTTGCCGCCATAAATCGAGGCTGCCTCACCAAGAATAACGCCACTCTTTACTATTCCTTGTCCTCCGAGGCCACCGAGACGGATTTCAATTCGAGTCATTTTATCATATCACCTCTTCTGCAAGCGGGCCTCCAGTTCGGCGAGCCGCTGAGTGAACTCGGGCTTCTCCTCATCTACAAACTCGCCACACACAATCCGAGAACTGTAATCTATTTCAGCCTTCATAGGGTCAGAAAAGTTCCGGATTACGCTGATTTCCTTGTACAGCTTCAAGGTATCAAGACCCGTCCCAAGCCGGTTGTACCTCTCATAAAGCGTGGGACACGGCGCAATAGCTTCGATAAAAGAGAAGCCATCCTTCTGAAGAGCCTTCTCAATAGACTTTGTCAAACGCCGCGCATGTAAAACCGTCCAACGAGCAATGTAGACTGCACCAGCAGAAGCCGCAAGACTCACCAGATTAAACGGATTCTCTATGTTGCCGTAGCGAGTCGTGCTAGTAATAGCACCAGTTGGAGAAGTAGGACCCTGTTGGCCGCCAGTCATTCCATAAAGAAAGTTGTTGACGCAGAGGACTAACATGTCGACATTGCGGCGTGCCGCGTGTAAGAAATGATTTCCCCCAATCGCGAATAAGTCGCCGTCACCACTTATGACCACAGGCTTGAGTTCTGGGTTGGCTACTTTTACACCAGTCGCAAACGCGATAGGTCGGCCGTGAGTGGTGTGAAAGCCATCAGCCTCGAAGTAGCCGCTTGCTCTTCCTGTGCATCCGATGCCGCTGACTATTGTTACTTTGTCCATGTCGTACTGTAGGTTGTCGAGCGCGGTCGCGAAGGCTGTGAGAACAATACCTATTCCGCAGGCAGGGCAGTAGATATGGGGTATGCGGTCTTTCCTGACATACTTTGTGATTGGGTGCTCTTCCTGGGTGGCTTTGGGCCGGGTTGTGGTGGTCATTGGATTCGCCTCCTGATTTCTTTGAGGAGTTGGGACGGTGTGTGGGGGACGCCGCATGGTCGAGGGATGAAGTGAACGGGGATTTCTCCTCGGATGTGTCGTTCAACCTCGTAGACCAGTTGACCGTAGTTGAGTTCGGCTACGATGACTTGTTTGGCGTTGGATGCGGCTTTCTTCAGTTGCTTGCTTGGGAATGGCCAGATTGTTATGGGACGGAATAGGCCTACCTTCAGTCCTTCAGCTCTGGCATCCTTTACGGCGCGCATGGCGCTTCGTGCTTCGCCGCCGTATGCTAGGAGGAGGACTTCTGCGTCTTCGGTTTCGTAAGTGTCGGCTTGTGTGATTTTGTCTGCATTCTTCCGGATTTTATCACATAGCCGAGGAATGAGCTCGAGTTGACACTCTGGCGTCATAACTGGATAGCCTCGTTCATCATGAGTCAATCCTGTCGCGTAGAAGTGATACCCTTCACCAAAACAAGCCATAGGAGGCACCAAGTCCTCGTCAGCCTTGAAGGGAAGATACTCCTCTTTGGGGACAGTGGGTTTCTTCCGATGCGCAATAACGATCTCGTCTTCAGGAGGGATGACGAGCCGCTCATACATATGACCCACTATTTCGTCCGCGAGGAGGAAGACTGGTGTCCTGTAAGTTTCTGCAAGGTTGAAGCTCTGAATCGTAAAGTCGAACATCTCTTGGACGGACGAGGGGCACAGGGCGATGATTTCGTAGTCTCCGTGGCTGCCCCACTTGGCCTGCATTATATCGCCTTGACTGGCTTCTGTGGGCTGCCCAGTGGAGGGTCCCCCGCGCATAACGTTTACAATAACCATTGGCGCCTCAGTCATCGCAGCAAGACCAATGGTTTCGTTCATCAGACTAACGCCAGGACCAGAGGTGGCAGTCATCGACTTCAAACCAGTATAAGAAGCGCCGACAACGGCTGTGCAGGAGGCAATCTCGTCCTCCATCTGAATATATTTCCCGCCGATTCTAGGCATCCGGTATGCCATTCGTTCAGCGACTTCGGTTGCGGGTGTGATTGGATAGCCTGCGAAGAATCGGCAGCCTGCGGCAATGGCGCCTTCTGCTGCTGCTATATCGCCTTGGGTAAACATTTCTCCTGTGAGTACCGCCTTGCTAGCCATTTTGATCACCTTCTATCGGGATCTCGTTCTTTGACGAAGATAGCGAAGTCCGGGCATACTGCCTCGCAGAGTTTGCATCCGACACAGCGCTCAATCGCCTTTATCTTTGGTGGGTAGTGACCTTTGGCGTTGAAGGTATCGGATTGTTCCAGTACATCTCGTGGACAGAAGGTATGACAGAAGGCACACCCTTTGCATACTTCTTCTAGGATGATGATATCCCAGGTTTGGACGGTTTCCTTCTCTTGGGTTATTGGTGTCCGTTCGGTTCTGCTTGTCATCATAGGCTCAACCCAATTTTTTCTAGAAAGGGTTCAACTGAAATGTAGTGCTTGTCCAGCCCCATCTCCTGCGGAGTGAATCCTTGGGCTAGTCCGAGCAGTTGAGTATAGTAAAGAACTGGAATCTGATAGTCAGTTCCGAATTCTTTGTTCACCTGAACTTGACCGATGTCAAATTGTAGGTGACAGAAATTACATACATTGACAAGGCAATCAACCTTGGCTTGCTTTAGTACTTCTAGTTTCTCTCGAGTCATATCCAACGAGACTTTGAGCTCTGCGGACCGCAGTCCGCCACCTGCTCCGCAGCACATGTCTGCAAGCTTGTAATCGACCACTTCAGCTCCAGTAAGTTTCACTAGCTCGTCGACAATAGTGAATTCTTCAACTGTTCCCCATGGCCTGATGTCGCTGGGTTTCAACAGATGACAACCTAGGTGGATTGCGCATCGTGCGTTAATTGGTCGGGTGATGGTTTCCTCGATTCTTTCCATTCCAATATCATTATAGAGAGCGTCAACGAGGTGTACCGCTCTAGAGGTCCCCTTTACCTTTCGCTTAATACCAGCTAGCATTTTATTGACCCGTTCTAGTGTAGCAGGGTCCTGGAGCTCATGAACACCTGCGATGAGTGTACCATAGCAGCCATTGCAAAGGATCAGCATATCATGCCCGTTCTCCTCAGCTATCGAAATATTACGCGAGACAATCGCTAGCCATGTATCAATGTCGAAAGACCGCACGACTCCCGGTGCTGGACAGCAGGAGGCGCCTTTCATTTCTTCGATTTTGATTCCTAGTTTTGGCGCGACTAGTCGGGTGGCTGCTTCGATTTGGGGTAGCCTGTTGGGAATCACGCATCCCAAGAATAGACTGTAGGTATGTTCCTCCATCTTATTCGTCTCCCTCGTACTCGACTAACTTGTTGAAGCCTGTTTTCTTAAGGAGTTTCTGTACTTCGCGTAATGCCTTCGGGTAGGAGTGAACGGTTGGTGGGATTGGAGAAAGTCCGAGGCTCTCCCGGAGCTTACTCCATTTCTCGTCGTCTATGGGAACCGCGTGACCGGTCTTTATGAACTTGTGCGATACCCCTCTATGCCCAGGTTGCATATACCCTGCCTGAACAGATAGATTCCGAAGGAAAATAATAGCGTCAGTGACTTCGATTTTTCTTGGACATCGTTCTTGGCAGGTACCACAAGTAGTACAAAGCCAAAGTGTGGGATCAGACAAGACTTCTTCGCGTAACCCCAGTAGCGCCCTTCGTATGAGCTGGCGAGTCCGATAGGCGGTGCGGCGACCCGCAGGGCATGTTGCGGTACATGTTCCGCATTGGATGCAGGCACGTATTCGGTCGTAGCCTGCTTCTGCCATTTCGTCCGCGAGTTTTTGGTTGAATTTATTCCCGTCGATGAGGCGGCGGTCAAGCATTCTTATTTCACCTATGTCGAGCAGAATGGCGGCTCTTTACATTTGTAAAGGTTTAAAGGTTTTCCATCTCCTAAGTGGCAGGAGACAAGATTAGGTTCTTGTTGGCGGTTCAGAACCTAGCAGCATTGGGTTTTATATTGATGAAGAGAGGTATCAGATACTATTGTTCCATTACCTCACGGAGATGACTAGATTGCCATATCCCGTATACGATCCTGTAGAAACAATAATCATTGGCGGATGGTTCGTAATAGTTGGGTATTTTCTCATCCTCTTCTTGTACTTTGTAGTGTTCAGATATCAAGAGAACCGGAACCTGTTTCACCTGGGGCTTGGAGTGTTTTTCCTGCTGCTTGGTGTTGCACGTGCATTCTTCATGGTCTATGATTTCTATAGCGCTCCAACCTCCCTGTGGAAACCCATATGGTGGAAAATTGGCACCTGTATTTCTTGGGCTGCCATTTTTGCAATAATCCTGAGCCTAGCATACGTCATTATCGAGGATAAACTATGGCTACAGGTGGTAGTCGCACTCCCACCATTAATCGTGTCAATATTGGTTGCTGTCCTGCCTCCAGTACTAATCTATCCCTTTGACGGTCAGCCATTACCTCTTGCATACATGATTTTCAACTTTGTACTTCTCCCCATCTACGTTATTGTGCTGCCTCTCTTGTTCTTCGACATTGGTCGGAGGCTATCAGGACCATTACGTAGAAGCAATTTTCTGATTGGCGCGGGATTCCTGATGTATTATCTAGGACGTGTCCTCCAGTCAGGAACGGTGGTAGCAATCCTTAACACATACGTGCTTGGTCTTGGCATTACTATAGCTCCACTATTCGTATTCTTCGCACTGATACTCATCGCACTTGGCGTCTTATCGGAGAAATAACAATAGCTAGCTTGTATGGAAAGATTGGTTCCAGAAGAACGTTAATTGTACTCGATAAGACCGAGTTTGTTTAGTTTGTGGAGGATTGCTTCTACGTCGTGCTGGAGCATCTCTACAATCAGGGCAATCTGTTCTGGGGTTTGATTTCCATTGCACTGGTATGCTATACGATACTCCACTTCGGTAATCTGACCAATCTTAACCATAAGCCGGGGCAGCTTACGTTTCAATCGAGGAGTTGGAATCGCTGTTTCGCCAATACACCCGTTCTTCAGTAGTTGATTGAGTTCAGCAACAAAAGAGAAGAACACAAGCTTGCCATCCCAGTCTCTAAGAACCGCTTTGAATTGCTTCGTGAAGTTTTCAATAATCTTCTCGAGTGCGTTTAGAACTTGTAGACGATTATCTGTTTTATCGACGACAGCGGCTACTGACGCATACTCACCAGCAGCGAATGTGATGAAAAAGTCGCCCATTTCTATCACTCGCACTTCGCCTTTCCCGCCTGAAAGCATTTTTGCGAATTCACGGATGGCGCTGAAGAAACCTGAGACCAGTAGGGGATCTAGTTCGAGTTCGCCAAACCTATGTTCGAGGAGACATAAACCGCCAGGATGCATCACATAAACTACGTGTATCAAAACCAACGCCTCGAAGCCTGATTTTACTACAGAGGAATAGTGAAATCGCTGTCAAAAAGGTAACTATTCTTTGGAATTATGGAGTGGTGCGGGGGGAGGGATGTTCGGAACCCACCAAGCGGGCTCTTTCGAACCCTCGAACCGCTTCCGGACAGGATTTCTCCTTGGGCAAGAGATCTTGAGTGTCACCATCGACCAGAAAACTGGGCGATTCCTGCGCCTTTAACCAGGCTTGGCTAAAGGGTCTAGCGAGCCAAAGTGACGCACTAGAAACCCCCGCCGCCTTGTTCTTTGGCAGCAGACCCGTAAACGGGCCCCCGCACGGGGACGAATGAGAAAGAGAAATGTGTTGCTTAAAACTGCTTCGGGTAAGAAAAAAGGCTCATTGATTTGAGGAAGCGGCTGCGCCAACTAAACATCTTTATAGATGAAAGCTAAAATCACGAAACATATCTTTTAAGCGGAGATGTACTAATTGACCAAAATCCCATCTGACCTTCGCTATACCAAGGAGCACGAATGGATACGTCCAGAGGACGGAACCGTCCGTGTAGGTATCACTGATTTTGCGCAAGAACAACTGCATGAAATCGTAATGGTTGAACTTCCATCTGTTGGCACAAAAGTCAAAGTAGACGAGAAATTCGGTACTGTGGACTCGGTTAAAGCCACATCTGATCTCTTTGCCCCAATTGCCGGTGAAATCGTCGCCGCCAACGAGGCACTTGAAGAAGCACCCGAGCTGGTCAACAACGATCCCTACGGTGAAGGCTGGATGATAGTCATCAAGCCAGCAGATCCTAAAGCCGTTGACAATCTACTCACACCTGAGGCTTACGAGAAAATCGCCAAAGAATAAACACCCAGCTGAAGGTTCTTGATTCAAGGAACCAGCTAACCACCACTATCCACTATCGACAGAGCGCTAGCGACGTTAACGAGTTTATATCCTCAATTCTGAAGTGTACTTGTGGGTATCTTTGGTGATTTACATACAAGATTTTCCCTTTGACGCATTGTTCACTCAAATCGAGGTCTACCTAAGAAGCGGCTGGAACATCATTATTACCGTAGGTAGCTTCGCCTCTGCAATACTGATCGCCCTAGGGCTCATCTACTGGTTCAGCGGATTCGAAGAGCACAAGGGCCGCAAGATGGTAATAGGAGGCGTCATACTCTTCAT
Organism: Candidatus Hermodarchaeota archaeon; assembly: GCA_016840065.1. Taxonomy (GTDB): domain Archaea; phylum Asgardarchaeota; class Hermodarchaeia; order Hermodarchaeales; family Hermodarchaeaceae; genus YT-063. The sequence continues at coordinate 102,366 of JAEOTB010000091.1, forward strand.
AGCAATGCAATGGCTCGCTTTTAATCCACCCTGGCAACTCTTCCAACTCTAATTTCCTGCTCGAAGAGATTCCTTGAGGGAAAACACGGCTTCCAAGAATTTTACGCCAAATGCCAGAGCTAGTCGACGAGGAATGAGAAGATTATCACGAGCCCACTATAGTCTCGATTCGCGCCTCCGTCTCCAAGCAGAGGTTGACCAAATCCTCAAAGGCTAACTTCTCATAGCCTGCACACTCTTTCATTCTCAACCGAGCAGCGATAGCTGTATTTCGCAGAGATTCTCGAAGCGCATCATCAACCCCCATCCCCAAAGTCATCAATTGAAGAGCCTGCTCGACCACTGATAAAGCAAGACGTCGTGCTTTTCCACGCGAATGCTCCACCAACCGACAAAGAAAAGCCCGGATAACCATGCCAGGATCATCCATTTCTGAATAACGCTTCATAAACACACATCAATAACGCCATAGAAAAACCGCACAATAGCCGCAGCAAGTATTGTAACACAAGGCTTATGGTACGGAGACCTGTCGATGCTATCAGTGAATTTCATGTCCCGTATTGTCACTATCAAAGAATTCTGCAACATCGCCATCGATTACTGGTTATTGGTTGCTGACAAAGCCATCCTGAAGATTCCCACCGGCAAACTTGGTTTCAAACCCACTGAAGAATCCCGTACTGTTGCTGAACTCGCCACTCACATGTACCGCGCCGCCTACATGCTTACCCGCGTAGTGGCAATCGGTGTTTTTCGTGAACGGGACTTCCAAGACCTACCGTTCAACCCCACACAAGCTCAGACCCCACAAGCCATCGTCGACTACGGCTGCAAAGTCAAACAATACATGCGCGACACCCTCCCCAACATTACAGAAGCAGACCTAAACAAAACTGTCTGGTACCGCGACTTCACAAGCCACGGAATCAGCGACTGGAGCCGAACCGGCTGGGAATCACTTAAGACACTACTCGAAGAAATACTCCACCACAGAGGGCAACTCTTCACCTACCTGCGACTAATGGGAACCACACCACCAAACCTATACGACCACACCCCCCACACCAGCTAGAAAAACCACAGGACAACCAGACACCCCACAAATGAGACTCATGTCTCTGATAACTTCCCTTAGATATTCTACACTGATCCTCCTCTATCTGCTTACGCTGTGTTTGTCGCACACCCAGTTACCTGCCCTACGATGGGATGCTGGACGCCCACACACATAGCAAGTAGTGCGGTGCTTCGTAAGGGTAGGAATGAGACCAACATGAACAGTATCCAAGTGCCGATAAGTATCCTTGCCGAGGCGATATAAGGCAAAAGCAAACACAATCCCCCAACCACCGAAGAACACACTAGGCAATAGCACCAAACCAAACAAAGGCGACAAAGAAAAGCTCACAAAAACAGGAATAATGATCAACAACAAATTCACAAAAGAAAACACCACATTCAATAGAAGGAATAGTAGAATACCCTTGGAGCGCTGAACCCGCTTCAGAGTTTGAGCACGGGGCCGTTCCTCTAGTGTTTGTAGCCTCTTTTCCACATTCAAGCGCCACTCCTCATCACCCAACGACTCCTGATCAACTTCAGTCAACCATCAAACCTCCACATTAACAATGCCCCCCCCTACTTAATATGAATTACGAAACCCAGAAAGAACCCCACAAACCAACCCGACCCCACGAAACAGGAAGAGTCTCAGCAATCTGGCCAGCAAAAACCACAGGACAGGAAGACGCCCACAAATGGACAATACTCACACCACCCACCACAGGACCAAAACGCGCCGCAACCCAAGAATGGCTACAAACACGAAAAAACACACAACAACAATGCCCTTGAAATCAGGCATAGCGATTTTAAATTCATATAATTTTAAGTATCTTCTCTAAGACCTGCAATTTCCCCCCCACATTGAATATGGTGCAAATGCGTTCTCCTATGTAATTGAACACCGATCAAGAAATCATACCAAAGCTCTTTCACTATTTCGTTTTTGATAACCGAAAGGGGATTTAACTCAACATTACAGGGTGAATCTCGGAATCGGAGGCATATCAGCGACTAATTCTTTCGTCACGGTTTTGTTTTTCAGTTCTACGGCAATCGAAAATAATTCACGGCAATATCTGATTACGTTTCTTGTGTTTCTCTCTGAGCGCTCATATATCACTTCTATTGCACCAGGTGTAAAACGGGGAACCTCAACATTCCAAGTTTCCATTCGGTAAGATATGAGCTTCTGTATATCCTTCAAGCTCAAAGGTTTCGGTTTGTATACAAAGTCGTTGAAATTCGCAATCCCGATATAATTTCTCACTGTTGGATGCACCTTCGATCTATATGAAATTACAACACCAACTGATGTTAACAACTCCGTCTGAAGGACTTCACGTAATTGGCTAATACTTATCGGTGAAGTTATCCCAAAATCTGAAGGCGTACCAAACAGTCTGTCAGGAAGTGAATTTTCGAATTCATCAATGATGACTACAATCCCTTTGTAACCAGCTTCCTCTGCTAAACTTTCCAGCTTACCTAAAATCAAAACAGCATCGCCAGGCGTAAGATTTGGTTCTATGGTTATTTCTTCAATATCTTCCTTCCAATCATCAGGAAAGTTCTTCTTTTCTAATAGTTTTGAAACTAGATTGGGTAGGAGATCAGCGCCAAGGGGACATTCAATATAGATTGGTAAAAGATTCATCTCTCTTGCGGCTGGTATAAGTAGATACTTCAGAAGATGGGTTTTGCCTATACCCTCTTGTCCAACTAAGAATCTGAATTTAAGCACTTCACCCATGAGGATAGAGTTTAAGAATTCTTTGAATGAATAATCAATATCTTCCTGGTTTATTGTGTAAGGTTCTATCTCGTAAGGAATTGTGAAAATAAAGGGATTAATGGTTTTTACTCTAATAGGTTCAAGTATTAAATTCCGGCTAGTTGAAATTAATATACGTTCAAGAGAACTCAGTTCGTATTTAATCGCTTTGAACTTGGAAAGGAATAGCTGAAGGTTAGTTAATTCCTTCTCAATTGTCGCCGTCATAGGTAGGTAACAACGACGTTCCATCTGTTTTAATATATCATTCAGTTTAACTGTAAGAAGTATGTAAGAATGTTTAACTATTTTGATATTTCTTTGTTCTCGCTGCACAATTCGAAGAATAGGTTCTTTGAATTGAAAAAGTGGCGAACGAGGTAATCGCTCACCTTTAAGTGTTCGAATGCCTGTACGAGCGGTTAATATTCTTGGAATATTTCTAGCGATTACTTGGCAATTGAGATACTCCTCTTCTGTTTGAGTAAGTGTCTCTGTTACCTTCGCTCTTGTTCTGTCTGCAAGAAATCTTCTGTTACGCAAATCTTTGATTGTGTGTTCAACAATTGCTGAAACATCATCAGTTGTTCTAATGAGTGTGGGCGATTTACCCTCGATTCCTGAATATCTTGATTGTCTTGGGGCCATCCTAAATCTATCGTGTTCATAATTTTGTAGCGCCTCTGTTAAGAACTCGAAAAACCGATCGGATTCTTCAAAATCATTATGAACAATAAGAAAATAATCAATACAATTGAGCAAAGAAGCCATTAAATCAAAGATGGGATAGAACTCTATAGCAAGAATTTCCCTTATTAAACGAGATTTTCTTTGGTCGATAAATCCAACAGCTATACGGTAATCGCCTTCAGCTATGAAATCAAAAACTCTGCTAGGGGTAACATTGGGAATTGGAGGAAAACCTATTCGAACATCTATTTCTGGGACGTCTTTTATTTTATATTTGTTTTCTTCAAGTGCCATCTTTACGTTTTCAATTAATCCTTGAATGTCAAGATCAGGAAAATCTATTGGAGTTGACATGATTTGTGAAAGGAGTTTATCTGCTCTTGATTGAATTACCTTGAGGAATGGCGCAGCTACTGTAAATCTCGCGGGTCGCCCACGTGAACGGTAAACTGCACCTTCAGCCTCTAATTGCTTTAGGGTTTGATACACCTTGCTTTTTGATAAATCGGTCTTGCTAGCGATGTAACTTACGTCAGACCAGCTATGTTTAATTAGACAAGCTAATATTTCAGCTGAAGAAGCATCTAGACCTAGCGCAATTAATGCTTGAGGGTAAGTGTCAGAGGACAAGGTAGCCACCTTGAAGTGGCGCCGGGAGCGGGACTTGAACCCACGCGGTGATAAACACCACGGGCTTAGGAGGCCCGCGCTTTGCCACTAAGCAATCCCGGCGCTATAATGCATTTCTATTTGCTACTTTAAATACTTTTCCACGGTGTAAAAGTATCGGTTCAAATAAAAGCAATGTTGATAAGTCGAAACAAGAACAGGTTACTGCCACTAAGCAATCCCTTCCGCCTACTCAGCTATTTGAGAGGCGGAGTTATTTTTTATTTGTCTGATTACACGAGCTAATCATCTTTTTAATCAGAAGAAGACATCAGGTACTCACTTTCGAATTTAGTACCAGCATATTTTTACCCTGTTTTTCACGCAAGAAAGGAATTCGAAATATGATTGCCTTCGAATAATCAGTACAACTACAAATGCCGTGTAAGAAGTATTTAGGGTAGTATAGTCGAAGTCTAGCATTTTTTATATCTTGATATTGCGAAATGAACAAGGGCTTACGAAAAGGAAGGCTTTTTAAATAATCCATATTATTCGAAAGAAAGCAGATTTCATTAGGTAATAATCTGTTTTCTAGAGCATTTAGTAAAACGAGGGAAGTATTGTCAAAATGGGACTAACTTGGTCAGTTAGTAGAGACCAAATACTGCATTCCTGTGAAAGGAAGTATTATTTCAAATACCTTATCCCTGCTAGAATTAATAGTCGCGATTCATCACGAAAACAAATCGCTCTTTTACGAAAGCTGACTAATGTTCCAATGTGGAGGGGGAAAATCTTCCATTCAATTATTGCTGAATATCTTAGAAATAAACGAAAGCGTAGCGGAATATCTTTAGAAGATGTTCTAGAACAGTTTATGCAACTTGCAAGAGAACAATGGACCTCTTCGGTTAATAAATCAAGTGCTAGTTTACTTGAAAAGATAGAATATGTTAGAAATAATGGAGTATTATTAATGGAGCATTTCTATCAAGAAGATGTTACTGAGGATTTATTGCTCACAACAATCAATGATATAGAAACGAGAGTAGAACTTTTCAAGAATTGGACAAGTGAAAATAACATAATCGCTATTTTACGAGGTTGCCCAAAAATATGGATTGAGCCAGGGGGCTATGGTTCAAGGGCAACGGGATTCAAAATTAACGGGAATAGGATTATCATCAAAGTCGACTTGGCGCTCCTCACTCCAGAGAGACAGTTCATAATATTTGATTGGAAGACATCTTCACCTCCGAAACCTATGATAAGTATTGATTCTACTGCATTTCAAGCGCTTACCTACCAGCTTTGGCCTTTTTTCACATTAAAAGTGCCTCTAGAAAATATCAGTACTCGAATGGTATTTTTTGATAAAGAATCGTCAACAGTGGAATCATACGAAATTAATGAAAATTCCAAGGAGTATGTCTTAGGATTAATTCGTAGAAGCTTGAAAAAGATGGAGTATTTCAATCAAGTTAGTCATAGCCGTCAAGAAAGATTAGATTTAGTATCACGTTTTACTGTGAAGGATCTCGACTTTGCTTACACGAAATACACATGCATTTTTTGCTCATTTAAACTGCTTTGCAGGAAGGAGTTGGGATTGTGAGTAATCATACCAAAATGTTAGCTGCAACTTTGTTCCCCATCGAAGGTTTATCAGATGCTCGTTTCCGCTTTAGAGTGTTAACACTGAGAGAGAGAATACCAGAGGATAATCAGCGCCATAGAAGACTGCAACGATGGACTAATCGTCTCTGGAAACGAATTTTAAGATGTCCTGTCTACTCAACTACAAGTCAAGAGGGAGAGCCCGTTTTTTTAATTCCTGACGAATTTACAAATCGAATCAACTCGTCTGGGTCTATTGAAATCAGAGATGTTCCGGACCAACTCTATCACATCGATTTGACTGAAACCATCATCGATGTTTCAATTGAGGAGGCCACTGGCATTCAAAATGAGCTTATTTGTAGAATGCTAGAACGGGCAATATCAGACAAGCTTGGAGCACTGAATACTGTTTTTTGGCGTTCCGAGTGGACTTCATTCTATTACCAAAACCCAGAGAACATTGATGACGATCGTGATCTAGTAAATGCCTATCGGGGAGTTAAATTCAGCGTTATCATTATCGAAAATAGACCATATCTCGCCATGGATGTAAGAACCCACTACACAGGCCGTATTTCACTTTCTCAACATTCAGTTGAAGAGAAGGATAGGATATTAAATAAGCACCTGAACCTTCGATTACCAACTACAGAGCGACCAAATTTCATTCGAGACAATGGACCTGTTAAATATAGATGCAAATTCACTGGAGATACAGAAAGAACGATAAGCGAAGTTTCAGTTGAAGAAACAGAAGAAACTGTATATCAGTACTATCGAAGAAGATATCCGAATATAGATATTCACCCCGAAGACAGGGCAGTGTTTGTGCAGGATCGAGGTAGAGATTATTCAATTCCAGTTCCAGAATCACGATTATTCCCGGTCTTCAATACAGATTATTGGGGAGTAAGAGATTGTTCAACTAGACCCCAATTGACCCCTAAGGAACGAATTGTAAAAATCAGGAGGTTTTTAGGATATCTCTCTGAGATTAGGTTTGGACAATATATTTTTGATATTTCTAGTGACCCTTTTACAACAGAACGACTTGTTTTCATTCCTCCTCGGTTGGAATTTGGCGACAACCAATATCTCAACCCATTCCCTGATGAAATTCCTCCTAGACAAAGTAGGGAGTTTGAAAGAGGAATAACACGCTTTGGAACAAGAAAAATCGTATTTCTCTACAAGGCACCTCCATATCATAACGAGGTACTGCCTGGTATTGTTCTATTATTCCCAAGAGTTATCGATCGGCATACACGAAATACATTCATTAATGATTTACGTGATGAAATTCGATTGCTCACAAGACAAAGTATTAGCGTCCAACTACAGCGTCCATACCATATTGGACGAAGAGAAAGAATGGGAAGTTCCTTGCTACAACTTGCTACAGAAGTGAAAAGAAGCCACCCAAATTGTTTAGCTTTGGTAATATTGTGGAACCGTTTCCGGAAAGAGGTTTACTATGAATTAAAGGATGCAATCACCCCTACGCGCTCTCAATGCGCTAAAGAGAGAACGATAAGAATGATTTGCAATCGACGTAACCCACAAAAAGCAAAGAGCCGATTAAGAAATCTTTCACTATCCGTGTTAACAGAGGTCGGGGTTAAACCGTGGGTTTTAGCTGATAACCTTCATTTTGAATTTTATATAGGAATCGATGTCCTCTACCCTCGCATATACTATCACTTTATCTATGGAACAGGAGGTAGATTCGTCAGAACCCAAACTGGTCAATTTGTGTCACGTGGAAAAGTGCGCGAGGCGATAAAAGCACCAGAACTACAGCGACAACTAATAGAGGGAATAAGAGCCATTGTAGAAAGTGGGTTTCCGATAAATAGCATTGCCATTCACCGAGACGGTAGGTGGTGGCCTAGCGAGCAACGGGGACTTGAGAAGGCACTAGAGCATCTAAAAGCTCATGATGTTCTTTCACCTGATGTTCGCTGCGTTGTTGTGGAAATACACAAAACTCACAAACCTATAAGACTGTTCACACGAATAAATCAATCACCACATTTTCTGAATCCACTTCCAGGGACGTATTTAGTACTCGACCAAGATAGTGTGCTTCTAACTACAACTGGGAGACCTGGAGAGTGGGATGTGCCTGAAGGCCGTACAGCAAGCACTATCCTTTTGAAAATTATACAGAAAATCGGGGCAGGAGAAACAGATATTAGAGAAGTTGCAGAGGACGCCTATTGGTTATCACATCTTAATTGGAATGCACCAGATATCGAAATTAGTCTGCCAATAACAATCCGGTGGACTGACGAAGCTCTTCGTGAAACGTTTCGTCCTCCTATCGATTTGGAAGAAGAAAGTGAAGAAATCGATAAAGAACAAAATGAGGAACTTATGTACATAGATGAAGAATAGAATTAGATAATCAACATTTACAGAGGAAGAAGAATGAGTCAGCTTGGATCACTTTCGGGGAAAATACAACGGGAAATAGAACTTCTTAGAACCTTAAACGATTCGCTCCTAATTCTTCAAGTGCATGCGCTAGGAAGAGATTCAGAACTTGATATTTCCTTAGAAGATGTTACTCGGAGTTATCAATTCATCATTGATTTTGCGACGAGATTATCATCTGCTCTAAAGGAGCAAACTCGAGTTCTAGATTTTGAACCGCTCATACATCATTTCGAGAGTGGAATGAAACCAATTGAAGATTGGATTGAAGATCTTGAAACATTGATTCGACAACTCAAAACTGATGAACTTGATTATGAAACTGTTGTAATCTTAGAAGAAATCCTCTCGCTACTTGATGAGCAATTTACTGAAGATTTTCGAATGCTTTATTTCCGATAGGTGTCACCATGTGGGATTACCTGACCTCGAAAATTGCAGAATATTCAATCATAATAAATTGGCTAGAACAAAAAATAACTGCACTAGAAGTTAGAAGCCACAGAGAGCTTGTTAGATATCTTTTATCGAAAATAGAAGAGCTAAGAACTCGTCATAATCGCCTCTGTGCAATCGTTCGAATCCGAGACGACAGACTTATTCCACGAGCATTAATTAAGATTCACGAAATAGAATACCTAGCCTACGTTCTGAAATGCTTCTATATCTCTGGATTAATACGAGAAAGCGAAGATGATGAATTTATAAGAAATCTGATAACATCTGAGTTACAGAGATTAAATCTATCTTGGATACGCGACATTCTGATTCGTCTTGATGGCCCTTATGCCACATTTCTAGGATTAACTACAAAATTCCCTATCATCATCGCCCCACCTATTCAAGCTGAATCACTTTTACAATTAACTGCAACTTATCACGAATTAGGACATAACGTCTTTTCACACTTTGATGATATCGGAAACGAGTTAGCAAATTTAGTAGCTCAACACTTTGCAAGGCTATTACTTGAAGCTGCACCAATGCAACCCGAAATGAGGGACACTCGTAGCAGCCAAATTTTGGCTGCTGTAGGTCATTGGTCCGTGCAAAGACTGAACGAGCTTTTCTCTGATGTTTTTGCTGCGTATCTTTGTGGTCCTGCCTATTATATCTCCTTCGTAGATATCATGATTAAATTATGCGACAAACCATTTCTTGTGAATGACACGCACCCATCTGCTGACGCTAGGATTTTAACGATACATAAGGCGTTATTACAAATTCATAAGGATAATGAAATGGTTAGACGGTTCCATAATTTTTGGGATATATTCATAGAAAACAAAGAGAAACCACCTATTCACGACCTTATTTTTGCACCTAACCTTCTAGAAAATTTAGCGGAAAAAAGCATAGAACTCATTACACAAATCCTAACAAATACACCAAGATATTCAGAATCTGTTACATACTCCCCGAGAATAGGGAGAATTTTAAATTCGGATTCCCTTGTATCGATTCTGAACAAAGGAGTACAAATTTTATTATACGCTCCTGATTCTTACTTAGAATGGGAAGAAAAAGCGCTTAAAAATCTCAAATCGAGAGAGCCTCCCTAATTGAACATTACGAGCTGCTTGTACTTCTCTTATTCCAACGCAGATTATTTACTAATGATAGGTTTCACACTATTTTCAAGCGCGGCTCTGCAGCTTTTGTATTATTGTTGACCAAAATCCATAAAAACGAACTAAATTCCGCCAGCCAACATACCATACCAACTAGGGTTGTTTCAACATACGACTTGGGAGTGTTGGTTTGTGATTAGTAATAGAGACTCGTTGGTTTTACCTGTTCTCGGCTCCTTTCTTCTCACAGCTCTGGCAGCGCTCCTTCTCTCTTTGAATCCCTTCATGATTTTTAACCTCTACATCGCCACGTTATTTCTAACCTCCATCTATTTCATAATTGGACTCCTGGTCTTCAGGTTCCGACGTAGCTGGCACCTCCTCATTGCACTACTGCTTCTGGGCTATGCGTTCCCTTGCTCTGTGCTGATTCTGAGCCTTACAATTCCCGCAATCATCCCTCATCTCGCCAACCTAGAACTCATTATTGTCTTACTCTTTTTGATTAGTGTGTTCATCATCCTTGGAATCGACTGGAACACTGACTTGTTCCGTACCCTCGACCTCACACACCGCAGCCAAACCGGCGCCATAGAAATCACTGAAATCCCCAGTCAATACCTAGAACAGGGTGCCACAGCAAGCACCTCCACAGACAGGTCGCCAGATATTCCTCCTCAAAAGCGGATGCAGAACATTCTCCGGAGCATCCTCGCCGCCCGTATTCCAGTGGGGCTGCGTCTCCAGCGTATCGGTCATCGTACCCGTCTCCTCTTCCTGACCTGGGCAAAGAATCCCGCAGAACTTGACGTACGTCTTACCCGACTCGAAAACAGCCTAAAAGCACACCTCCCCAGCTTCACCTTCCACCGCCACCAACAACTCCAAAACCCCAACCCTCCCTACGGATTTGAGGGATTATCCAGCCACTTCACAGGAGTACCCCAAGTCAGTTTGGGAGAGGTCCTGACCACGGTAGCCGAGGCAATCTACACATCAGAAGTCCATTGCATGGTGCAAGTCTTTGCTGAGCCAACCCATCAGACGAATCTGACAAGCTGGAGGCAACGACGACAATACACGAAATCAGCAACCGCCATGACACTCGGACTGAGGCTCGGAGATCATCCTACGAATACCCAAGAAGAGACGGGAGGAATGCGGATAAGACAACCCTCTCCTCAAGAGATTCGTCACAGGGAGCGCCTCAGCAACCCCCACCTTAGCAAGGTCCACGTGACAGCCACAGCCTGGCATAACAACTCCTACACCGCCAAGGAACAAGCCAAAACTCTCCTACGCATACTCCAAGGCAGCCTCACACCCGAATATCCCGAAGTGGGCTTCAAGGTCCACACCCACAACTTCCTAACAAGAGGACGCGCCACAAGACGCCTCTTGCGCGGCAACCCCGTCGGCAAAGCCACCCTCCTCATACCCGAAGAAGCCGCCCTATACTTCGTACCACCCCGCTGCACCACCGACATCCCCATTGTAGAACGCCACAGATTCGCACCAGCCACCACCCCAGCCCCACAACCCACTCGATTAAGAACCACTACCCCTACTGCCCCTAGTCCCGCAGCCCAAGCGAGGAGTCCCTCAATCCTTTTAGGATATCCTCTCCGCAATGGACGCCCTCAACACACCCCTCTCAGGATCAGCCCCGACACCTGCGGGGTCCACGTCGGCATATGGGGACTGACAAAAACTGGAAAGACCACCACCGCCCTCAGCCTAACCTACCAACTCTACAAATGCGGAGCCACACCCATCATCCTCGTCCCAGAAAAGGTCCTCGACTGGCGCCGACTCCTCGACCTCATCCCCGAGCTCCGCCTCTTCACCGCCGGCAACGAACAAGTCGCACCCTTGCGCTTCAACCCCTTCCAAGTCCCCCCAGGCGTCTCCGTCAACCGCCAAATCACCAGCGTAACCTCAGCCTTCATCGCCGCCTGGCCCACCGAAGGCATCATCAAAGAACATGTGGAGAACCTCATTGAAACCACCTACACCCAATGCGACTGGGACCGCAGAGCCAACAACCCGGGGCGTCCCATCCTGCTCCCCGACCTCCAACGCGCCCTCCACACCATCAGCCAACGCGACCTTCAGTATAGTAACCGCTTAAATCAGGACTTCTGGGGCGCCCTCACCGCCCGCATTAACACCCTCTTCAGGAACCCAGTTCTCACCGATATGTACAACACAACCCACGGACTCACCATACCAGAGCTATTACAGCATCCCACTATCATTGAGATGCGCGACCTCTCCGAGGAACAACGTTCCCTCCTCACAGCCCTCATCACCACAGGAATATCCAACTACCTCGAAGCCCAATCCACCCAAACCCCCACACCAACCAAAGGAGTCCGCCACGCCCTCATACTGGAAGAAGCACACCACTTCCTCCGCAAAACATCCCCAGGCGCAGGGCTAGTGGAAGGGCACTCGGCGCGCCAGCAAGCCATCAACACCTTCGTCAACCTCCTCCGCCAAGCACGAGCACACGGGCTAATTGCTATGTATTTAGACCAACTTCCAGGAAAGATGACAGAGGAGGCAGTAAAACTGCCCGGCATCACCATAATCCACGCCCTCAAAGACAACGCCCTCGTAGGCAGACAAGCCAACTGCACCGACCAACAACTCCGCCACATCATCGGCATGAAACCCGGAGAAGCCATCATCCACCTCCCAGGACAAACACTCCCCACCAACATCCAGATCACACCCCTCAACGCCCTACTCACAGAGCAAGTACCTGCACAGGTTTGGACCGAGGCCAAACTCCACCAACACATGAAGAGAATCTACACACAGCACCCTCACCTCCTCCAGACAGAGCCCCTCCCACCACCCCAAGATATCAGCCCAGTAACCAAGGCCATCGTCACACCCCAAGAAGAACTGGAGATAGAGCTGATGGCAAAGCTCGTCAGGATAACACGCCACCCCCGCTTCGCAGCCCAATACAAATCCTACCTCGAAGCAGCAAAACAAGGCGACCCACGCACCGCAGCCCGCTACCTCATCGCCATCGTAAAACAAGTCATAACCGACCCCCAAACCACACCCAGATACACCCTCTTCCTACTAGACTACCTCGCACAAAACCCCGTCGTCACAGGACACACAAGCCAATACACAAGCCTCCTCCAAGCCACACTCATAGAACTAGAACCCCAGGAGCAACCACAACATGCCCCCCAAACCAACTGAAAACACACGACACGAACACCAAGAAGAAAAAGAAACCAACAAACCCACGCACCGACCCACCAGAAACCAAACCACCCCACAAGAAACAACACCAAGCGAGAAACAACTCACAAAACGACTGGAAAAACACCTAGCAGAGAACCCGCCCAGCCTAGAAGAAGCAGACAAAATCGAAGACATCCTCACAAAAGCAGGAAAAGACACAACCCAAAAAGAAACCCCAGAACCAACCCCAAGCGAAACAACAGAACCCCCAGAAACACAAAGACAACAAAAAGAACAAATCGAACAACACCTAGCAAAACACACACCCACCGAAGAAGAAGCCGACCAAATCACAGACATCCTCAACAAAGCAGCAGACACAACCCAAGAACAAAGCTACCCCAGGCTCGAAACACACCAGCAAAGTCTTGGACCAGAAGAAACCCCAAAGGCAGCAGAACCCACCCACACACCCAAACCCGAAGAACCCATCACCATCAAAACCAAACAAGACCTAGACCAGCTCGTCGAACGCCACCCCTACTTCCGAGACCGCAAAGACTTCCAAGACCAATACCAACGAGCCCAAGACTACCTCACCGTAAAGGAAGCACAACAACAACTCCAACCAGACCTATCCCAAGAAAAGGTATCACAAGCCCTCGGCATCTCCCGCGATGCCTATCGTAACTGGTTTGTCAAAGAGCAGCAACCCCACCTCATCAACAACCTCACAATCCACGAAAAAGCCCTCCGCGCCTATGAAGCACAACTCCCCCCAGAAACCCACAAACACCGAACCAACCCCACAGTCACCTACCACTCACTCAAACCATTCCACGACAACCCCAAACTACAAACCCCAGAAAACCTAGCCCACGCCATCAGAGAAATCTACAAAAGCCACACAAACCCACCCCAAATAATCTACGCCGAACTCAGACCATACTTCCAGGCAGGACCTCAATGGCAGAAAGAAATCGCCACCAAAATCCACAAACACAGCCAACAAATCGAACTACACTTCAACCAACAAACAACACGAGACCAACCCCACCACTTCCTACGAGTCACCGCTGACACAACCACCCACACCCTCTACATATGGCGCCAAAACACCCACCCTGACAACTGGCTAAACACCTACGCAAAAGAACAATTCTACTTCCACACAACCAAAACAAAAAACCAACTCGCAACCCAAGCACAACAACACCTAAACACAACAGGACTCGGACTCAGCCGCCTTATCAGACAATTAACCAAACACCCAGGACAACCCAAACTCCCCACCTCCCCGCTGAGCGACCTTGAACCCCATCACTCCTACCTACGAGGATCAAGCCTCAAAATAATACTCGACACCACAGGTAAAACCATCCAAGACATCCAACCCCACATCAAACGCATAGGCAGCGACTTCACAGGAACAGGAAAAAGCGGCATCCACAACCCACGATTCCCCACAGGGCAACAACTCGACGAATTCCGAGCAAGAGCTTATTCCTTAATCGCCAGCGACGGACACATCCACAATCCTAGCCGAATACTCACATACTGCGACAGCAGCCCAGAAAGAATACAATACGTCAAACAACTATTCAAAAACGCCCTAGGCGACATCCACATCAACAACGACCCACGTTCTGGAGGCAGAACACGAATAATAATGGCAGTCCCGGTAGGACGACTACTCGAAACATGGGGAATGCCCGTAGGCGACAAAATACTACAACCAACAACCCTACCACCCACAATACGACACGGAACACCAAAAACCCGAAGAGCATACCTAGAAGAGCTGATACCAGAAGACGGAGGATTCTACACCCACAAAACCAGCGGAAGATTCCAATGGAAACGAGGAACAATCCTCAACGCAGGACCCAAAGCAGTGCAATACGGATTTACACCCAAAACAACCCCACAACAAGAAGAACTCATCAAACAACACGGAAAAATCCATACCATCAACGTCAGAGATGACCAACCCCGAACCGCCTACTCGATAAGATACAATCCACTAAAACGACTAGCAAAAGAAGCAGAAAACCCACAAACACGCCAAACAGCACAACAACTACAAAACATCATAAAACAAAATATCCCGCCCCTGATGGCTGATGAGATAGAACTCTGCGAAACACTCGAAATCAAGATAACATCGATACCTCAAGCAATCCGACTCCACGAAACAGGAAGAGTCTCAGCCATCTGGCTAGCAAAAACAACAGGACAACCAGACGCCCACAAATGGGCCATACTCGCACCACCCACCACAGGACCCAAACGCACCGCAGCACAAGAATGGCTACAAACACGAAAAAACACACAACAACTCAAACAACAACTCAGAAAACAAGGACAACTAGAATAACAAAAACACTCTCGGAATCTTACCCTATGAGAACTTTTTTAAGACACAAACAGCAAAGCCCACCCCTCAAAACAAGAGGAGACACCAAACCATGGGCATCACCGACACACTCGAAAGCATCTACCACAGCATCAGACGACTAGTCCGATGGCCAGACGTAGAAATAAGCAAAGCCAACATCGTAGCCGCAATCGCACTCATACTAGTAACCACAATCGCACTACTAATCCGCATACTCCCAGGATTAGGCTATCAGACGCTTTTACGTGCCTTCGATCCCTGGTACAACTTTCGTGAGACTGAGTTTATTTTGGAGTATGGTTTTGGGGCTTGGTTTAGTTGGTATGATACTACGTCTTGGGTGCCGTTTGGTCGGGATATTGCTGCTTCTTCTTATCCGGGTGTTCCGTTTACGACGGCGTTTTTGTATTTGTTTTTGTGGGCGGTTGGTGTTCGTGTTGATTTGATGTTGTTGTGTGTTTTGTTTCCTGCTTTGATGGGTACGTTTGGTG
>JAEOTB010000128.1 GCA_016840065.1 Candidatus Hermodarchaeota archaeon
CTTCTAGCAAGGCTCCTCGACTTTGCCAGCCTTACACTCATTGTGGTTGTCTTTGCAATTCTTATTTTCGGTACAGTGGCTGATGTGATGCGATACATCATCGTAGGTGGAATCATTGGTACAGCCTTTATCGCCTTCTTTCTCTTAATTAGAAGTGAGCGATTTGTAGGCGTTCTTTCACGGATACTTGGTCGCCTCTTCAAACCTTCTGAACGACTCCGAGACGATGTGCCTAAATTCGTAGAAAACGCCGCCACTGATATGAGGACAGTGATTAGTAGCTGGAACTCGGGAGGTGCACTCCTTACTAGTGTGCCGCTTTGGATTCTGGAAACCGCTAAGCTAGTATTTCTTGGCTTAGCTCTTGGCGTGGACATTCCTCTTCTAATATCCTGCTTTGCTGCCTCTCTAAGCTATATGGGTGGTCACGCTGCAGGTATTTTCCTGCCTGCAGGGATTGGCATCTTCCTCTTTCAAAACATAACCCTTGGTTTCTGGCTCACCGCATCAGGTGTACCCACCGCAGTAGTTGCGAGTATCGCCCTCTTGGATGGATTGGTCTACATCATTGGACTAACGGTACTCGGTGTCCCGTCAATCGCAAGTATGGGGCGCGGATACAGAGAACTTCAGGAGGAAGAGAGCTAGAAAACGATAATCTGTGTCGATTCTCTAGTTCTACGAAAACCAAAAGGTTAAAAGTTGCCTAGGCACAACGCAAAACCTCAATCAGTCTAGGCTGTTGTTTGGTGAGTATCTATGCCTTTGAAGAATCCTCCTCTAGCTGTTGTGAAAACAACTCCGAAGACCTACTTCGACGATGTTGCACGTCTTTTCAGGCTGGCAAAATTTGACAAAGTAATGAATCCTAAGAAGCGCACGGCCATTAAGCTCAATATTAGCTGGCAAGAATATTATCCAGCATGTAGCACAGCTCCATACCAGTTAGAGGGATTGCTTCGGGTTTTAATCGACCTTGGCTTCAGTGATATAATCGCTGTTGAGAACATGACGGTGGTCACTGATGCACGTACTGGGATGTACAAGAACCGATTCGTGCCAGTCCTGGAAAAGTATGATATCCCCTATACGATTCTGTTGGATGAAAAGTGGAAAGAGGTGAATCCCTCCAAGCCGATGGTGTTTGGTCAGGAGGATATGCTGATGCCGGAGACGATCCTAGGCGCCCAGGTTATCCACCTACCCACTTTCAAGTGCCATGGGCATAGTACTATTACCTGCTCTTTGAAGAACGCTTTTGGTTTCTTAAAGACGGTTCGCCATCATTACCATTTGAAGATACACGAGATTCTCGTGGACTTGCTTCGAATTCAGCAGGAATTCTGTGGTCCACTCTTTGCTTTCGCAGACAGCACCATCGCCATGGACGGGGCAGGACCCCGTACTGGTGTGCCCTATGTTAAGGATTATATCGCGGCGAGTGCCGACCTAGTTGCCTTGGATGCTCTGTGTGCCAAGATGCTTGGTTATGACCCAATGAGTATCGGTCATGTCCGTATGGCTCACGAGCAGGGTCTGGGTAATGCGGATTTAGATTCTGTGGACCTAGTTGGTGACTGCGTGGACAATGTGTGCTTTGGCTTCAAGACGAAGCTAGACCCTGTCATCCGCTTCGACCGCATGTTCCGTAGCAGCCTTCTAGAACCCCTAATGATGCGGTCAGCCTTCTTCAAGGTCAATGTTAAAATCAGTCACTATCTACGCGATATTTGGCTTAAGACCCGTGGGAAACGACACATAGCCCGAATCATGAAAACACGATGGGGTAAGTTCTTTCGAACCTATCTTTAGTGCCTAACGCAAGGTTTTTCCCTTTAACCTTCACAACGCTTGTTTCGGAGTGTACCAGCTATGGATTCTGAACAATCCAGTACAGGAAATAACCCTAGTGCACTTCAGAATCTAGCTGGCTGGCTAAACCTCTCGGATATTCCCAAACTCGGTCGTGAACCAGGTTTCTGGGCAGGCCTCATTGTACGTTCCGCCACCATTACCATCTTCCTCCTCTTTCTCTTCATCGGTGGGGATATTACGGATATGAATGAACTCCTTTTCAAGGGGATAGATAACCTTCTCCACGGCATTAGCCCTTATGGGCAATCCTACTCCTTGGCAACCTTTGGTGGGGCTTTCAACCAATCTTATTTTAACTACCCGCCTTTTGCCATTATCTTTCATTTACCGGTACTCCTCTGGCCTGGTCCTCAAAGTCTGGGCACACTAGATTTTATGCCTGGTTTCTTCCTGCTTCACACCTTATTTGACTTCATTCTCTATTATCGGCTACACCAAGCTGGATATTCCAGGGCACCTCTTATGCTCTGGGTTAACCCAGGTATGGTCTTTGTTGATGTTGTAACTTTCATTTCACTCCCCCTCCTTCTGCTCACACTGGCAATCCTTAACATTAATGATCCTGTTCGGTGTGGTCTCTATTCAGCGTTACTTGCTGCGAGTTACCAGCTAGGCGTTATCTTTCTGCCCTTTTTCATCATCTACCATATAACCCAGAAAGATTCCCGTCGTACAATAGCCAGTATGCTACCTGTTCTTGCTGTCGTTCTAGCCTTCTTAGTATTCAGCCCTATCACCTTCGTTAACGACCTCTTCATTGCTCAGTTCGGACGTCCTCCTGTTAACTGGGGTGACTCTAACCCGATTAGCCCCTTCTTTAATCGGTATTATCCCATGGGATTCCTTTTCATGGGGTCTGTACCTGCTCTTGTCTTCAACTTTGCCATTGGTCTCGGTGTCTCCCCTGCTCTGGCTCCACGGATTGCCTTCCCCATGTTATTACTAGTTGGTGTAATTACTATCATTTTCCTAATCCACTTTATCCTGAATCCCCGTAGGGGTTTGGCAATACTCTATCCGGGTATCCTCCTTGTCCTACTAATTGCTAGCATGTCAGAAGGTATCGCTCATTATTGGGTATTGACAATTACTCTGCCCTTTCTTGCCTGGAACCAGCGTCATACCTTCTTCTCTAGCCCCACAGCCTCGACAACAGGTAACAATCCGCATCACGCCGCCCCCCTAGCTGGGGAAAAACCTAAAAGCCAAAGAACTCCTTCAACTAAGAGTCGGAGAGAGGCTAGAATGTCACGGCTTCCAAGTTTCATACGACGTGCCTTCGAATCAATTGACCTAGATTTTGGAGAGCGATTAATCAGTAAATTTGGTAGTCTACCCTTTGTTTGTGACATACGCCGCTACACAGAATTTTGGCCTCTGCTCAAGGACCAACTCACCCTTGAGCTAGGCTCTGAAAGAGGGTTTGGCAGTAAAGGAGTCGCAAGTTGTGTTCGAACTGACCTCCGTCCCATCAACGGGGTCGATGTTGTATGCGATGCGACAAACCTCCCCTTTCGAGATGATGTCTTTGACCGTACCTGGTGTGTCTACCTCATGCACCATGTTCCCAATATTCACCAACTATTGTTAGAGTCAAAGCGGGTCTCTAGAAAAGCCTACTTCTTTGATTTCACACCACGTACATGGCTGCATTACTTCTCAATAGTCTGGGATAGATTGTTCTTTGGCGACAAAATCCATCCACCCTCACCTAAAGCGCTTAGAGATATGGCTCCTGAACTACGCGTTTACCCTCAGGGCGCTCTCGGTGGAGTCCTATACGCGCTCTAGAAAGAATAAAAGTAAGATAAGAGTAGAAAGAAGAAGACACGGAGAATAGGTGCGAATTTCCATGAGTACCGAACCACCCTATCCACTGGTCCAACCTGCTCCCAAGGTTTCCGGTCTACTCCCAACAATTCGCGTGAAGCTACAACACAGCTTCGGCCTTTACAGGAGCTGGTGGAAGGAAATCAGTTTAGGAGCCTATGTCCGTGTCTTGACATTCATCGGCATCATGGTTGCAGCCTTCACCAACCCCTTTTTCCCTGATGTCAACGACATGAATGAGCTTATCACGCTGGGTATTGTTTACATGTTTCAGGGACTGAATCCCTACGGGCGAACCTACGAGTTGTCCGCTCTGGGGGCAACCCCGAGTGATGTGTACACTCAAAATTTCCTGAATTATGGACCCTTGAATCTCTTGCTCCATCTACCCTGTATGATTTATCCTTGGATGATTAATGGAGCAGGTTACATGAATCTTCAGCCAAGCTTCATGGTTTATCATGCTTTGTTTGATTTCCTTATGTTCGATAGGCTGATGCGGATGAATCAGCGCTTTGTCGCTTTATTTATCTGGATCAATCCCTTATTCGTGACGCTCAACTTGGTAACCCATATGAGTGTCCCCCTGTTCCTTGTTGTAATGGGATACGAGAAGTGGAAGGACCCCATACAATCCGTGTTCTGGCTGGGGCTAGGCGCGCTCACCTATCAGTATATAGCCTTACTACTAATCTTTGTGATAGCTTACCACATTAGGAGCTACAAGGGCGTTATACTGGGATTACTCCCATCATTAGCCATTCTTGGCGCTTTCCAATTTTGGGCCATGTTTGAGGGGCGGCCGATGGTTCTTGTAGATGATTTACTGCTGCAGCAATTCGGAAGACCCTATGAGCCCTGGTTCCCAGATCACCAGTACAGCTGGTATACTTGGACTGGTTCTATTCCTGCTATCCTCTACAACGTGCTTGGTCAAGTAGACCCTCTGCTGGTTTTTACTGGTGGTTTGCTCCGGTTTAGCACCTTGATGAACGCCATCTCACTCTCTATAGCAGTGATCTTTCTTCTCCACCTCATCTGGAAGCCAGATTACAAGCGTAGTATCCTTTATGGTGCCCTCGCATTACTCCTAGTATTGCTTAGCTCTCCCTCGGGAATCTGGCACCATAATTTCGTTGTCGCTTTCCCATTGTACATGACATCAGTTGAGCGGGGTAAACTTCAGCGATGGAAGGATTTTCGGCAAAGGTCAGGCACCTGAAGAAACCAGAAATGAAAATCATCCCTTGCCTATAACTCATCATTTAAAAGACGGCGTCGTCCACTAGCGAATGGAGATGGATATGGTAATCCCAAACGCTAGTGGAACCCGAAAAACATCATTCTACTATCGTATCTTGTTGATATGGAGGGTTCGGTTAATCCGTCGAAAAAGAATCCAAGGGATTGGGGTTGTAGTTTTTGTTCTACTCTTCTCATCACTCCTTCTAATATCGCAGCCTAGGCCTATCTTAATCTGTTACGGTGGGAAACCGATTAGGACGGTAACAAGTGAAAATCCTCAGTTGGAAGCTAATGTAAGCCTTTACACTAGCTTAGACCGCCCAAGGGACAACCGGCTTCAGGATTTTGACCTGAATCCATTTGAAGAGCTACGCAGCGGGGAAGGAGAGGTTCCAACATGGAACTCTTCCAGGATTTATCTAGATTGGATTAGGAATCGTACAAGACGGAAATACTCGGTTCCCACGAATCCAGGCACACCCCACTCTGTTATAGCAATCAACAATGATAGTGACTTTGTGAGTCAAGGTTGGTCTGGCACGGGGATACAGTCAGACCCTTACCGGATTGAGAATTTATCAATCACGGCGGGTTATGGCAACAGCTGTATCGAAGTTCGCAATACCAGAAAGCATTTTGTCATCAATGAATGTCAACTGAACTGGTCTTCGTATGGCATTGAATTATGGAATGTAAGCAACGCTCACATTGCAAACAGCACCTTCTTAGACATCTTTAATCTAGGAGTAGACTTTTGGAGAGTAAATGATAGTGTTGTAGCAAACAATTACTTCGCAGACGACCCTTGGTGCGGCGTCTACCTTGAATCATCGAATTGCAACAAAATTACTAATAATACATTTGCTGACACGTGGGTTGCCACTTACATGGCTAATTCACATTTGAATAGGTTGACTAACAACACCAGCTCACACTCGAAGGGGAGAATCTACATGGATCGGTCCAATAATAACTGGATAATAAATCAAACTTGTGAGTGGATCAGTCTTTATGATTCCTTTTCAAATACTATCGAAAGAAATCAGGTGCTGTTTGGTGGTTTGGAATTATATGCTAGTAGCAACAATACGGTTATTGAAAATCGTTTTCAGGGTGGTGGACTCATCTTTCCCCTTTGGTATAGTGGTATGATTTTTCGCCAAAGGATGGTTTCTGGCAACACTGTAAATGGGAAGCCCCTCGTCTATTGGCAAGATCAATCTGGTGGGTCTGTTCCCCTGGGGGCTGGGCAAGTGGTATTAGTGGGCTGCTCTGGAGTAACCGTTAATAATCAAATTATCAGTGATTGTTATCAGGGCATTGTGCTATTTTGGTCAAACCAGAGCCACGTTTCTGAAAATGTTCTTCACGGCTCCGAAATTTTGCTACTCAACACGAATACCACAACAATAGACTACAATGACTGCACTTACAGCTTCTCTGGCATCCACCTAAATTATCATTGCTGGAATAACCTAGTATCTCACAATACATGCAATTACAACTATTATAGTATCAGAATATATTCAAGAAATACTCAGATATCAGATAATTTTGTGCACGGCAACGAATGTGGAATCCGCGTCTCTGGCTGGAACAACATTGCAGTAAACAATACCTGCTCAGATAATGACTGGTGGGGCATCTACATCTATCGAGACAATCATAGGATATTGAATAATACCTGTGTCTTCAATAAATATGGGATTTACACCATATACAGTGAGAATACTTCAATTTCAGGAAATATCTGCAAGGCAAACGAAATCGGAATCAATGTTAAAGGCGATAAGGAAATTACTGTGATCCACAATGTTTGTACCCGCAACGCCGATAACGGAATCTACGTTTATCTGAGGAACCCGACTTGGGATAGGAATGTAACTATCACCCAAAATCTTTGTAACGGAAACGGGAATTCTGGAATTCGCCTTTCCAATAGCAGCAATGTTGAAGTGGTTGAGAATCGCTGCGTTGATAACTTCTCACATGGTATCTGTGTTGCATACAAGGGGGTTAACAACACAGTCACAGGAAATGAGTGCACTGGTAACGAAGAGGATGGCATAAAGCTGATCAATCATGGAAACTGCACAATTACTTACAACCTTTGTTTTGGAAATGAAAGACGCGGTATTTTCATCGACGATGAAAGCAGTAACAATACCATACATTGGAATGTCTTTGCAGACAATTGGGTGGGGAATGGCATCGAACTTGGGGGACAGAATGACTTCGATTATAACCTGTGGTCAGATTATCAAGGTAGCGACTGGAATTTTGACGGCTTTGGTGATACTCCCTACTTCGTCAGCGGCCCAGGAGAAGGCTGTGACCCTCACCCCCTGATGCAATGGCCTGGAGCAGTACCCGCGTCAATTGTGATGGTGTTAACTATCGCTATGACTAGTTTCGTTATCGGGGGGTCCATCGCTATTGCAGTGTTTGCCGTGATGAATCCACTTGAACCTAGAACTGTACCGAGAAGATAGAGAGAATCTGGGGTTCACCTGTCTTGTGGGTTGGATTGCCACGGTTCAAAGAGAGGGATATCCTGTAGATAGGGACGCCCTATTTTTAACGCGATCTCTGCCTTGGCTAGTTCAGAACCTACATAGGCGGCATGGTCTAGGCGGGAGATGAGGTTACGGGCGAGGATTGCGGTGAGGAGTTGCTGTGCCGTCTTGGCAGTGAGAACTACATCAGGGGTTTTCGTTCGAACTGACGGATAGTGCCGGGCTACTAGTTGCTGTTGAGCTCGGTCGATGTGGAATGTGAAGTATCCCTGGGGATCGAGTTGAACTGGTGTGGTTTCATTGGGTGCGGCTTCGACGGTTACTCCTTTGTTACCTGTGACATCGTAGACTAGTTCGGTGAATCGTTTGGATTTGAGGAGTAACAGGTCTATGCCCAGGTCCTTTGGGGAGGATTTCCTGTGTTGGGCTAGGAACATCATTTGAGCAGCGCGATGTAGTTCCCAGACAGC
>JAEOTB010000092.1 GCA_016840065.1 Candidatus Hermodarchaeota archaeon
TCTGGCTACCAACTAGCTCAAATCCATTTGGATGGCACGCTCATTGCCACAGTAACAAATTATAGCATTACTGTGCGTGGGCTCTCAGATGGCACACACACTCTAAAGGTCACCGCCTCCGATGCTCTGGGTAACTCTGCCTTCAAACAAGTAACCTTTTCAGTGAATTTAGGTACCACTACTACGCCTACTACTACGCCTACCACGACTACTACGCCTACGACGCCACCGATACCTGGTTTCACATTGGGTGCCATTATTTTGGGGACATCTCTCGCATTAGGACCGATTCTCCTGAGACGTAGGAAACGAAGTAGCTAATCCGACTTCGAAGGGTACCATTGAGTGTCCCTCTACTCTTTTATGCTCTTTTTAGGGATTAGCACTGCTAAGTGGATAATGCTTCACAGCAGTCGTAGATTTGACTGATGTTCCGTGAGAAGAGATGGCTGGGGCTTGTGTAGATTAGGATTTGGCGACTACCCACCTCGATTAGGCGTTTAAAGAGAGGGATGACGGTTGCGATGTCCACTTTGAATTCCTGTTTAACATCACGTCGGACTTGGTCTAGATCATATATTGCAGGGCATTGATTCAGGATGAGATAGGTAGCAGGTACTCCCATCTTCCTAGCTAGTTCTAGAGTGATGGCAGTACCAAGAAAGTCTTGTTGGTCAAGCCTCATCACTACAAGCAGGAGGTCAGTTGTAGCCATAGATAGAAGTGTTTCTTGGTCAAGGCCAGGGTGAGTGTCGACAAAGAGATAATCCAACGACTTGGCTGCAATGATTTGTTTGAATCCCCTACGCAAATCGGCGATTTCAAAGCCCTCGCGTATAATAGCTGCAATGTCATCAGCATTCATACTCGCCGGAATGAGATGGATGCTCCCAGATTTCAGTTTAAATTTGGAGGAAACATCAAATGATGCTTTTTCGATGGAGCATTGCTTTCGGAGATAATCGTTTAGACAATACTTGAACTTGGTACCTCCTTGCCCAAAGAGAACATGGAGCCCTGGGCTCTGAATATCGGTGTCGATGACTCCGACGCGTCGTCCTTTCAACGCTGCATAGACCGCGAGGTTTGCAGTGAGGTTAGATTTTCCTGTACCTCCACGGTAACTGTGAATGCTAACGATTTTCCCCATAACAACTCTTCTGTTGTAAGATGGTTCTCAAAAAGATTTAGGTAAGCCACTCAACATAGTCGCCAAGCTTGCGTAGGGTGCGGGTTAATTTTTCGTGATCTATACCGATACGCTGAGCAATATCGCCGACACTGTTCTCTCCATCACAAAACCTCATGGCTTGCTTAAGAATCTCAAATTCATCCCGGGGTAAACCTACGGTTTCTAAGAAGGCTAGGAAGCGGCGATCACTTGCTTCAAGTTTGGGATAAAATCGCACTTTCCTGATATAGCCTCTACTTTCTAGATAATTCAGAATGTCTGTGAGCTGGCGTCCATTCACATCAGACTTCCTTCTAAGATCAGCCACTGTAGCTACTCCATCTATGTTTCGAAGAACCTGTAATCCTGCTTCGTCGAAGAGTTCACGGAATTCTTGAGCTTGGGATGAAGCTTCACTGAAGAGAAGTCCTTCAATGGGGTTCGCTGCGAGCACCTCATTATCTGAATAAGCTTCACTAATGACTCTACTAGGTTCAACCTTGACAAGGTGAGAGAGGTTGATTCCTGATAACTGCTTGATGGTAGAAGCGATAAGCTCAGCACAATCTGCCTCTCGTGCATCCTTCAAAACGATGGCAGCTAATACTAACTGGTTATTTATGATATGGAAGAAGAGCTTCAAATCAGAACCCAGTATGGTCTTTGAAATCATGAAATAAGTTGGCAGCGCCAGTTCACTGTATGCTTTCAGTTGGTTCAACACAAATTCTAGCTCATGTTCCTTAAGCCTGGTAGTAACTACAAAACCATCTAGTGTGATAAGTGCGGTTCGCTGATAGATTTCGTGAACCTCTATCAAATCTAGCCCTCTTCGAAAATGTTGCAGTGTTTCTGGAGGTAACAAAGCTGTTGGATGAAGCAAAGATGTGCTAGACACTAAATCATACCTGGCAAGAATTCGTATTACTTCCTCACGAAACCCCATAAACCGCTCTGAAGAAATAATCGTCTTGGCTAGTTCCTGTTTGTATTTATCTACAAAAGTCTGGGCAAGTTCTTTGAGAATAACTCGGTAAATGTGTTCATCGTCAGTTTTTTGGATTACAATGACAAAGAGAAAATCGCTCCAACTTTCGTAAACGAATTTATGTTCTGCAAAAGATACTACTTGGATTTCTTCTTCCCCGATTTCTTGAGCAAAGCCAGCTTGGGCACTAAGAAAACCCGCCATAAGGGTATCTAGCTTTGGATCCCCTTTGGGGGCAAAGTTGAATAACGGCTGTCCACCGCTGCGCAGAACAAGAATCTCTTTTACAGGCAATTGGACTCACGAATCACTAACAGGCTGCCCACTAAAACATTTGCTGAAAGGCTTAAATCATTCCTAAACTCCTTGAGAAACAAGCTAATACTGTCGAAGAGGTTTTCTGCTTTGTCACAATTACGTATTTCACTTTCAATAATTGTATTCACGTTACCCTTTAGCTGGCTAATTGCTTTCCTAACAACAATTCATAGCTCGCTCGTCGCTTATGCTTTACCCATTGCTATCAGTCTTCTTGTTGGTGTTGGTATTGGCGGTGTTTTGACAGATATTGTGAAGAACAAGACATATCTGCTGTTGGGTTATTGTGCGGTCCCTCTGGTAATCGGATTACTAATGCTTGCTGTCCCTGTCAGTCTTCTAGTATCCCAGAATTTGATGATTGTGACAATGTTATTCTTCTTCATTTTCGGAGGGGGTATCGTCACTTTGACAATCTTCCTGAACCAAATTGCTCCCTGCACTCAACGGGGAAGGGCTGCTGGGCTAGTTGCTATTGTAGGTCTTGGGTTAGGAGGATTCTTACCTATTCTGTGGCGAAACATCACAGCGATTCAATCACTAATGCCCGGAATAACTGCTCTGGTATTCTTGGGCGGTCTTGTCGTTCTTGCAGTCGTGAAGCCTTGGTCGGAGGAGCTGCGAGTATACATGGTGCCAGGAGCAGTTCGTCCTTACGCCTTTTGGTGGATGATATATGTTGTTGCTTACGCTCTCTATTCGTTGTCAACACCATTGGAGGCACGAATCATCTTCACACACACTAGCTTCATGGGAATCGATGCGTTGTGGGCAGAGCTCGCCTTGATTGGTGTTGGAGGCGCAGCAGGTGCATTTTCTCTGCTTCCTGATCGTCTCGGAAGAAAACGTGTGTTCACCATTGCCTCCTTGTTGCTGGCAGAGTTATGTCTATTCGGTAACGGACGAGCTACTGGTCTACCAACCGTCATAATCGCGTTAACTATTGGTGAGATGTTTGTAATAGGCTTCATCGTGGGTTGTGGTGCTTGGTTGATTTGGTCAGAAATTGGTCCTGTTAGGCTTAAGGGGAGGCGTGCCGCCTTGGGTTGGATATTGGTTGCTGCAGTAGGTGTTGGGCTTTGGATTAGCACAACTTCGCCTCTATTGAGTTATGTATTTCTTTTCCCAGAACTTGTTTATCCAATTGCAGCCACACTTCTGTTTGTCAGTATTATCCCTATTACGAATGCAACAGAAGTTATCTGGAACGAACGAAAAATAGAATCACTGGAGATAAAGGTTGATTCCGAGCAGGTAAGCAGAGCTATACAGGAACTGGAAATCGATACTCCACTTGAGAGCATTCAACAGCAAATGCAGAGTGAGGTTACAGAACTCGCAAAAATCCAAGGAGTTACAAAGACAAAGGCCAAACGACTGCGTGATCAAGGCTATGAATCACTAGAACTCGTTGCCCAATCTGACCCTGAAATCCTCGCCCAAGTACTTGGAGTTTCGAAAGAAGAGGCTGCTAAGATAAAAGCAAGTGCTGAAAAAATCGTTGCGTCACGCAGTTGAAAGTGATTGTGTATGGGAAAGGCGAAACGAGATAGAGAGGAACGGGTTAGTCGCAGACGATTGGGGAAGTACTACACGCCTAGCTGGGCAGTTGACTATATTGTTAGACACACACTAGGTCCAATTCTCAAGGAGAACACAGAACGGCCTATCGGTGAGTTTGCTGTTCTAGACCCCGCATGTGGAGACGGTGCCTTCCTGCGAGGTGCACTGCGTTTTCTTGCCAGTTCAGTTACTTCAAAAGAGGAGCAAGAACGCCGTATTAGACTACGGAGTCTCGTCGACTGCATCCACGGAGTTGATGTGGACCCAGAAGCAGTGTCAAGCTGTCGAAAGAAACTGACAAAGACCGCAACCGAATTGCTTGGGTTTCCAGCAGATTTTACAAACCGGATATTACTTGGTGACAGTCTAATACAAGAGGATGACGATGCAATAGCTGTGTTCGGTGAAACCCTCCCCGAAAGACATCCCCTTGTTTGGCAACGTGTCTATCCTTGGGTCATGCGAGATGGCGGATTCGATGTCATCATCGGAAACCCCCCCTTCATCGGAATAAAGATGATGGATCCCCAGCTAAAGGAATACATTCGCCGCAAATATGCTACAGCTCACCAGCAATTCGACATCCTTGTCGCCTTCATTGAAAGGGGGCTGCAGTTATTACGCGGCGGTGGACGTTTAGGCTTCATTATCAGCAACAAGGTACTGGCAGCAGATTACGGTTTACCTCTCCGAGAACTATTGGTTTCTCGTCTAGTAATCGAACAAATGGTTGATATCTCGCAGCTTGAGATGTTCGAGGGAGCTGCAACATATCCTCATATCATTATCATCCGAAAACCAAAAACAAGTGAAGAAGCCAAGGAAAATGAGACGCAACTCCTTTCGCGTCTAGAGGTTTCAGATGGTCTTATCAAAACTCCTTCCAAGACTGAAAGTGTTCCCCAGCACTTCTTTCAGCAACTCCCAAACTGTATTCTATCCCCAGCACTTTCAAAAGAGAAATTCCGGATAATTCTGAAGATTCAGCAAGACACGGTTCCTCTCGGTCAGATTTGTAAAATCAACTGTGGCATTGCCAGAACAGGTTTTAGCAAACACATCCTTACAAAGACCCAATATGGCGAGCTTTCAGAACAAGAAAAGCAGGTAACTCTTCCCTTTCTCACAGCTGGCAGTGTCCGGCGGTACTCTACAAAGAAAAAAGGCTATCTAACATATTCTGCTGATTTAGCGACTGCTGAACAGTGGAAAGAGTTTGGTGAATCGAAAATAGTATTTGCAGGCATTGGAAAGCATCTTCGTGTAGCTTTGGATCAGGAGGGTTGTGCGCTAGGTCGTGTATATTACTCAATACTAGATGACAGTACTGTTAATCCCTATTTTCTCATCGCTCTCCTGAATTCCCGTCTAGTTAATGCATATTACTCGTTGTTATTTGGAGCCACCCATCTTCGGGGAGATTATATTCGGTATAATGCAACTTATCTTCAGAAAATCCCAATTCCTACTACAGTCGGGCCAAAGCGAGAAGCAGAGCTTGCTGATTTTGGTCAACGCGCAATTCAGAAACCAGCACTTCTCAAACAGGGTCTCGATTCGAAAATTGATCGGCTGGTAGCTGCTCTGTTTGATATCGATTTAGCAGATGTTGAAATTCTTGTAGGTTAGTCTGTTGCAGTAACAGAAATGAAAATAAACGCTGCTCCTTAATTTAATCATGCTAGTTTCTGCTCCATATTTTAGAAATCTTTATTTCTCAGGAATTCAACTGTTCTCAATGGTTGAGAAGGAAGGCTTAAATAGTAATACTTTAATATTCAATATTGAGAATAAATAGATGGGGTGATTTCATGACAACCCAAGAAACTACAACACAAGAACAAAAACACCAAGACGTCCTAACATTTCGAACGAAACCAGTAAAAATCATTCGAGATGTAAAACTAGCTAAACTCCTGAAAGAACAAGCATACTATCTGATTGTCAA